>JAFSOM010000403.1 GCA_017447005.1 Oscillibacter sp. | reverse complement strand
TAGTGAACATAGCTTCAAATTGACAATTTATCGAAACGGACGGAAATTGAGGTATTTTCTCCATTTTCATACTAAAACAGCCCCGGAAACTTTGCAAATCAAGGCTTCCGGGGCTGTTACTTAAATTGCCCGTTTCGGCGAGGGTCTCCGCCTTGCGAAAGACCGTCTGGACGAAAAAAATATATACTATATGAATCCGTCGTTTGATAAATAAGGACACCTTAGCGACAGTTTCGCGGGCAAAAGTCCGTTTCAAAAATTCACAAATGTTTCCCGCATACGTCAACGCACAAAAACGTTTCCCGCCGTACAGTAACGCACGGCGGGAGTTTTTTCAAACGATACGGGAACTTTCGTAAAGGCTTACACCTTGTCGACCTTCACAAACGCGCCGCCGGCCTTACAGGATTCCGTCGCCGCTTTCGCCATCAGTACGGGCATAAGGCCGTCAATGACGTTGCACGGTACGGGCGTATCGTTCGCCACGGCGTTGACAAACGCCCGCGCCTCGTCAATGAACGCCTGCGTGTAGCGCTCCAAGAAGAACCATAACGGGCGTTCCGTCCGGCAACCGTCCACGGTCATGACGGAAGCGTTGTTGAGCAGTTCGTTACCGTCCTGCGCGACGCCCTTCGAGCCGAACGCCTCGACGCGCTGGTCATAGCCGTACACCGCCTGACGGGAATTGTTAATCGTGGCGATACAGCCGTTGGCCATCTTCATTGTGACAACCGCCGTGTCCACGTCGAAAATGCCGGACTGCTCCTGCAGTTTCGGATTAACGAGGCACGCGCCGACGGCGGAAATCTCCACGGCTTCGGAACCCGTCACATAGCGCACCATGTCAAAATCATGAATCATCATGTCATAGAACAGGCCGCCGGACACTTTTACATAGTCAATCGTGGGCGGCTCGGGGTCGCGGGACGAGACCGTGACAATGTGCGGCGCGCCAATCGAACCGTTTTTTACGGCGTCCGCAACCGCCTTATGATTGCGGTCGAAACGGCGGTTGAATCCCGGCATGAACTTCACGCCCGCCGCGTCAATGGCCTTCATGAGTTCCTTGATTTCGTTCACGTCGTAACTGATAGGCTTCTCGCAGAACGTATGCTTCCCGGCCTTGACCGCCGCCAAGGAAGTCGGGCAGTGCAACGGCGTCGTCGTGCAGACGAAAATCGCGTCCACGTCGGGATTGTTGATGACGTTGTCGGCCTCCGTGAAGACGTTGGTAATGCCGTGCGCGGCGCACCACTCGCGGCCTCCGGCCTTATCCATCATGGGGTCGGAAACGGCGATAACTTCCGCTTCGGGAATCGACGAGACAATGTTCGCCATGTGCAGGCGTCCCATGCGTCCCGCGCCCACAAATCCGAGTTTGACCTTCTTCGCCATAGTGTAGCCCTCCTGTGATAAGTTTTATGGTTTATTGAAAAAGCGCGTGGAATGCGGATTACGAAAGAAATTCTCCGTTTTCGTCATAGGACGCGCTTTCAATCAGGCTTCCGTTTTCGTCGTATTGTTCGCACTCCATCAGGCGTCCGCGTCCGTCATAGCGCATAACGCTAATCAGGTTTCCGTCTTCGTCATAGCGCATAACGCTAATCAGCCGTCCATAGTCGTCATACTGACTCATGTCGATGAACGAAACGTTGTCGCTTTCGTCATAAGAAATTGTAATAATGCAATCGCCGCGCCCGTTGTATTCATACGTTTCGCGCCATGCCAGTTCGATTTCGCCGCTTTCCGCCGAATAGACGCGATATTCGCTCACCTGTCCGGAGGCATTATAATTCCACGTCTCATATTCCAGCAAGTCGTCGTTTGCGGAATATCGTTCTCTTTGGATAAGGCTCTTGTCCTCGTCGTACTGGAACTTGAGATAACTGTCCGCTTCCAGCTTTCCCGTATCCTCATTCCAGTCATAGGCGTCTTCGCGGATGAGATTTCCCTGCTCGTCATACCGGAAGAAATTCCTTTGGAGCGGACGGTTTTCCTCGTTGTACTCGGTCGTTTTTACGCAATTTCCCGCTTTGTCATATTCAAATATTAAGCGGTGCAAGATTCCGTCCTCATAGGAAAAGGAAAAGCCGATTAACGGATTTTCATTCGCGTCGAATTTCAAATCGATATAACTTGTCAGTTTTCCATTCGCGTCATAAGCGGCTATGGAAAGGGGAAGGTCTTGCTCGCCATAGGAATACTGATGACTCCAAATCAGCGCGTTGTTTTCGTCATACGCTCTTTCAAGGCGAATGCGTCCGGCGGAGTCCACGATATATCCGGAATCCAGCTCGTCTAATTTCCATGTAAGCGCGTCCGTTTCCCGCGCTTTATTCGCGCCCTTGAGCAAAATGTCTATCGCCTGTTCGTACTTTTCCTGACGAATATAAACGTCCGCAATGCCTAAATACGCTTCGGGAAGCGTATCATCCAGCACAAGGGCCGCTTCATAGTCCGCTTTCGCCGCCGCCAGATTTTTCGCCGTCTCCCCGGAGGCGATATAAGCGTTTGCGCGTCCCACATAAGACAGCGGCGCGTTATCCTCCTCTTGGATTGCGTCCGTAAACGCGGCGACGGCCCCGGCGAAATCTCCGTCCCAAAAGCTGTTAACGCCTTGCTGATAGGGCGAGACGCCGGTTATCAATGCGGCGGGGGAGAGCGGTTTGAAATCGCCGTCCAGCGCGAACGCCTTGACGGTATCCGCCGCTTGCGTCAGCGTAACCACGGCTTTACCGTTCTGTGCGGACGCCCGCCCCGATTCCAGCATTTTGCCGGAATCGGAGTAGGACGCGTACCATAGAGACGCGTTTTCCGGACAGGAAACCGTTTTTTCAAGCCATGTCCCGTCAGGGAAAAGCAGAGTAAACGACACGTTATCCGCCGCGAACGCCGTCACGGACAGAATCAGCGCGAGACAGACGGAAAACAAAATCGGCTTCCAGTTCTTCATAAATCCGTCTCTCTTTCCGCGTGTCGTTTATTTGCCCTGAAAAATATGCTCGTTGGCGTCGGGTTTCCACAGCCAGTCGTGCTCCACATCGTCAATACGCGTCTTCATCCACGGGTCGCCCGGAAGATGACGAATGCCCCACGCGTAACATTCCGCGTAACCCGGCGCCGTGCATTGCGAATGGAAGCCGTAGTTAATCACCGCGCAGCCGTTATGCTCCGTCTTGTAGACTTCGCCATTGGCGAACCCCGCGCCGAATCCATGCGGATAGTCGAAACGATAGAAGTACACTTCCGGCTGGGGGTGATGATGCGGCGGGTAGGACGACCATTTCCCCGGATGGCTCAACACCTCGCCGAGCACCATATTGGAAAACGGCGCGTTGTCATAGTCAAAGAACGTCTTGATGTCGCGGCGCATACATCCCATGAGTTCGCCGTTGGAACCCGCCCGCTGTGTCTGCACGGTCTCCGGCGTATACATCACGGATTCGTACTTGTTCTCGTTCAACGTGTCCTGCATATACAGTTCGCTGTGGGCGTGGGCGGTCAGCTTGATTTTCGTGCCCTTGCTCGCCAGCAGACAGTAGGCCTCATGATGGAAACAGTCCGGGCGGCTCGCTTCGCAGGTCTTGCCGTCCCATTCATACGTCACGTTGCCTTCAAACAGAAGAATCGCTACTTCCTTATCGGCGCTCTCATACTCGTAAGCGTCGCCGTCCTCCATTACCAACAGGCCCACGTTCATCATCGTGCCCATTTGGTTTGTCTCTTCGTCGATATAGACGTTATAGCCCCGCTTGAGTTCGGGCTTGAAATAGGTCATGGTTCGCGCCTCCCTTACGGCTTACAGTCCCGTGTGTTCCCGGATATACTTCCGGCCCTTCATCGCGTATTCCAGCGGATTGGCCTTCGCGGGGTCCTGTTCGGCCTCGACTAACAGCCAGCCCTCATACTTCGCGTCCGCCAGAACTTTGAATACCGGGTCAAAGTCCACGTCGCCGTCACCGGGTACCGTAAACGCGCCGTTGCGCACGGACTGCAAGAAGCTCCAGTTATTTTTCCGCGCCTCCGCTACCACATCAAGGCGCATATCCTTCAGGTGGACATGTCCGACGCGGTCAACGTACTTTTTCAGCATGGCAAGCGGGTCTTCTCCGGCGAACGTAAAGTGGCCCGTATCGTAGCACAGGAACACATAGCGCGGGTCGGTGTTACTCATCATACGGTCGGTTTCCTCGGAAGTCTGCACCACCGTGCCCATGTGATGATGGAAGCACAGCTTGAACCCGCGTTCCGCGGCGATTTGGCCCAAACGGTTCAGGCCGTCGCAGAAACGTTTCCATTCCTCGTCGTTCATTACGCGCTTGTGATTGCCCGTCAGAATGGGCGTGTCCATTTTGCCCTGAATCGAATAGCTCTGCTCGCTGACGTTAATCCGGTTCGCGCCCACCGCCGCCAGAAAATCCAGATTTGCGATAAAGTCCTTTTCCTCTTCCTCCATGGAACGCGTCAGGATGAACGACGAATACCAGCGGCTTGCGATACGCATACCGCGCAGGTCAAGGGCCTTTTTCAGTTCGACGGGGTCGGTGGGGTACTTGTTGCCGATTTCACAGCCCGTGAAACCCGCCAGCGCCATTTCGCTGACAATCTGCTGAAACGTGTTCTC
>JAFSOM010000402.1 GCA_017447005.1 Oscillibacter sp. | reverse complement strand
GTGGCGTATTGCCTGTTCCTGTTGCGGGAAACGTCTGGAACTGACGCAACCCCGCAGAGTGGAGACGCCGGAAGAACGGGAGTTTCTTGGAAGTCTGGCGCACCGTGAAAAGACGCGCTGTCCGTGGTGCGGCGCGGACGTGACCATGATTGCCCTCAGCAGGGCGGGAAAGCGTAAGAATCTGACTTCCGGCACGCGCCTGATTGTGTTGCACAACCGCGACGGGATTCTGTACGCGGACGCGCTGGAACCCTACAAGCTGTACGATACGGACAAAGACCTGACCGCCGTGCCGCGCCACTGGCTTTTGCAACGCTACCGCTTTACGCCCGGAGAGGTCATGGAGGCGGATTATCAGTTGGGCGAGTTCGCGTACAGCCCCGTCAAGAGAGTGATTCCGAAAATCACGTATGAGCGCGGGACGCTGGGCAAGGACAAGAAAGTGACCGAGCCGTTCAAGGTCAACCACATGAACAGCTACCGCTGTATGCCATACGGCGTCCTGAACCCGGAGGCGCTGGACGATAACCCGAATTACCGCTACTGCGCGTACTTCACGCATTGGGAAAAGCGCATAGTCAAGTATGATTTCATATCCTACATGACCGCGTACAGCCTCTACCCGCGCCAGATGGAGATGATGGCCAAAACCGGACTGCGCAAGCCTATTCTGGATTTGTTGAGATTCCGGCGCAAAAACGCAAAATACATGGACTGGAACGCGCCGGACATACGCGACGCGTTTCATCTGGACAAGCGGGAAATCCGGGAATTTCTCACGGACTGCAAGGAAATTGAATGTCTGCCGTCCTACCGGAAACTGAAAGAGGCGGGTATGCCCGTGTCTTTTAGAGCGCTGAGTCAAATGTATCATGTGTTCGGACCAATGTGGATGGAGCGTTGCGTGGAATACATGATACGCTACTCGCTGACGTGGACGCGGCTGGAGCATTATCTCACCAAAGAGTACAAGGCCTCCCACGCTTACGCGCAAGCCGTTTTTGTGGAGTGGTGGTGCGATTATATCAACGCCGCCGAACGGCTCGGCCTTGACCTTCACAACGACATTTATCTTCTGCCGCGTGACCTCCAGCGGCGTCACGACGAGCGAACCGCCGCTTTGATGTCCATCGAGGAGCGCGAGGCGGACGCCGCTTCCCGCGAAAGGGAACGCGCCCGCTATGAGGAACTGACCGGACGTTACGCCTTTTCGGACGGACGTTGGATGATTCGACCGCCCGTCAGCGCGTCGGAGATTGTGCATGAGGGTAAGGAACTGCGCCACTGCGTCGGCGGCTACGCGGCCCGCCATGTGGCGGGAATAGCGACGATTCTGTTCCTGCGCGACAGGAAGTGTCCCGACGTTCCGCTTGTCACAATCGAGATGGACGGCGACAGAATCGCGCAGATTCACGGGTTTGAGAATGACCGGACGCCGTGCCGGACGAATGAGCTTTGCCAGAGTCCGATGGAACTCTACAAGGAATTTCTGGGCAAATGGGTGGACTGGCTGAGAGACGGAAGCGAGCGCGACGCGGACGGAAATCCGCTTCTCCCGCAATCAGACTATGGAATGAGCGTAAGACCCGCAATCGAAAACAGAGCCGCCCCGCAATGATAACGGAACGGCCCCTCCCCTATGGCGATAAGGAAAAGCGAACATCCGTATTATACCACAGGGGAGGGGACATGACAATGAAAATTGATGAAAAAGCCATTGACAGCATGATACGCAGAGCGGTGGCGGCAATGAAAGTCGCCTCGGAACGCTCTACCAAGGACGCCTACCGCGCCACGGAACGCCGTCTCTACGCCCTGCCGGACATCCGGGCGAAACTGGAGGACGACCGGGAAACGCTGACGGAGGTGAAAGAACACGGCGTAAGAAGCAGAAGCCATAGCGTTACGCGCTTTCTGAAGTCCGGGATTCGCCTGACGCCGGAGGAGGCGTTGTCGGCGGTTGTGATGGATTTGGAAGCGGAGATTGCCGCCAGCGAACATGAAATTGACATCATGGAACGCGCTCTCGCGGTCATTTCGGATGACGAATACTATTCGACTGTGACATGGAAGTACATTGAACGTCTGACGGACGCTCAAATTGCGGAGAAAATCCACTGCGACGCTTCAACAGTCTGGCGCAACCGGAAGCGGCTGATACAGCGTCTCTCCGTGCGTCTTTACGGCGCGGAGGCGGTACGGTAATCCAAACGTCCGCGCAAAAATGACGCTGTTGACCGGAGCAATTTTACCTGTTATAATGCGGTCATTATGAAAAATCAGGTCGAGGGAGCGGCGGACGCGCAAAGCGTCTGACCGCTCTTTTTGCGTTCAAAGACTGGATATGACGGAGGAAAGGGATTATGAACGACTGGCTGAAAGTGAAAGCCTCCGAAGAGAAGACGGGGATTCTGACGCCCGGAAAAACTGCGGTTCTGTACCTTTGCCCGCGTGACTACTGGAAAAACCAGAGCAAGGTATGGCGGGGCGACATCGGAAGCCTGCGCGCGGAGGCGGACGCGATTCCGGTATGGAGAAGCGTCATTGGGCGTCACAGCCCGTTTGACGGCATGACGTTCGAGGACATCCTGAAGGATTACGAAATCTGCTTCTCGGAAGTCCCGCCGCTGGACATGGCGCAATTCCCCTCCCAAGGCTGGCTGAAAGCGGAACTGGCGGAAGGCAAGGAGGCCGAGATTCCTATTACCGGACAGTCCGCCGTTCTGTGCCTGCGTCCGCGTGACCGGAATCAGACGCGGGAAATCGACATCGGAAGCCTGTACGTTGAGAGCGGCGAAACGGATACGCTGGTCTGGGGCAGCGCGTTCGGCCTTTGCAGCGGCTTTGACGGCGTGAAATTCGAGGACATCCTGAAGGACTATGATGTCTGCTTTGCGGAAGTCCCGCCGCTGGAAGCCGGGCGTTTCCCGTCCCCGCTGGGCATTTCGCATGAACAGCGGGAAACGAACTACCGCGCCCACATCAGCCGGGTCCTTGACAATTTGAAGT
>JAFSOM010000401.1 GCA_017447005.1 Oscillibacter sp. | reverse complement strand
CCGGTACGGTCGAGAATGTCGCTGTAAATCCAACCCTTGTAAAGCAGATAGGCCACCTGAAAACGCTGTTCCATCGAGCGCAATTCCGGAACCGTGCACAAGTCCTGAAAGAACTCGTAGCACTCCTGTTCGTCCTTGAGTTGCAGAATCGCCCGGTAAAGTTCTCCGCTCTTTTCTTTTCTACCTATTTTCATAAACAGCGCCGTCCTTTCCGCCTTGAGAGGCTTTCGTCGCTTGAACCGTACGGATTTCGCCGGAAAGGTCTCTCCGGCTGGCGTTCGTCATTTTATCAAAAGGCGTCGGAAAAGTAAAGCCTTTTTTCGGGGAAATTTCCTAGGAAAAAACGGCGTCCCCGACGGCGTGGAAGACGTTTTCCGCCGCGTATGCGTAAGGCGTTACTTGGCAAGTTTGGCGCAATCGAACCCTTCCCCCTGTCCCCCTTCCCTTTCAGGGACGGGGGAACGAAATCCGAAAAGACGATAATAAAATAAATTTCAGTCGAAAACGCTCTGGCAACCCAAATTTTACGATTTCACGCATATTGGAGCATTCCCCTGTCCCTGAAAGGGGAGGGGGTCAGGGGGAGGGGTTTTAGAATGAATACTTATCACGCATACGCCGCGCCCTTGCCCTTTGGGTGGACGCCGCACGGACGCGCACGGAATCCGCGTCGGGCGCATAGGCTGAGGCGAGGCAATCACGGCGGGACGGGTTTCCGGTAAAGGGGAGCGGATAGCATGAGGCGGGGAAAAGGGCATGAGCCGGAGTTTACGATACAACCCATGGAGGCGGCGCGGGTCTGGGACGCGGAGGAAGTCCCGATATTAAAGGCGCGGGCGTCGTTGCCGGAACCGATGGAAACGGCGCGGCGCTGGCGGCGGATACGTTCCTTTTACCGTATGGAAAGCCGCGCCTTTTTCCGGTACTGTCAGGGGGAGTTGCGCCCGTGGGCGGAGACGGAATACCGCATAGCCCGACGCAACAGCGCGCCGTTACCCTGTTTTGAGGCGACGTTAGAGTTTGAGGAAACCTACCGGGCGGGGCGGCTGTGGAGCCTGTACACGGAACTGCGGGAGAACGTCGGGCCGGGGCCGTCCACGCGCCGACGCTGGGGCGACACGTGGGACTTGCGAACCGGCTACCCCGTGACGCTGTCGGACTTCTTCCCGCGCCGCGTCCCGTGGAAACGGTTGCTCTTGGACTGCGCCGCGACGGAAATTGAGCGTCAGGAAAAGCGCGGCTTATCCTGTTATCATCCCGACTGGCGGCGGCGTCTGCGACGGTATTTTAATCCGCGTAACTACTACCTGACGCCGGACGGCATTACATTCTATTTCCCCATGTACGCGCTTGCGCCGGCGGCGGAGGGTATCCCGTCGTTTCTGTTCCCTTGGGACGCGGAAAGCGTCGGCGGCTGGACGGGCGACGCCCCCTTGAAACCGTTCCGGGGCGATTAGGCGCGATGTTATAAGTTTACGCATACCCCCCTAAATCCCCCCTTTCAGGGGGGACTTACAAAGCCTGAAAGCGCGTTGAAGTCCGTTTCCCCCGCCCCTGAAAGGGGAGGGGGCAGGGGAGGGGTTTTACAATCGCCTTAGGCGAATACGCATTCCGCCGTGAAACAGAGTTCGGCGGGGCCGCGACCTTCCATCAGATACGCGCCGCCCATATCGCAACCGCGTAAGAGAATCGTATCGCCTAGCGTCGCCTCCCGGCTGTAGTTGATTGCGAACGTATCCACCGGGCGCGACTGCAACGCTTCCGGGAGAAAATCCCAGACGATGTCGCCGTAATTGCCGCTGAAAAGATGTCCGTTGCCGTCCAAGTCCGACCAGCGCACGACGCGGTTTCCGAGTTCCGTCAAGCCGTCGGACGGGAGGCGAATTTTCTTAGGCTCCGGACAGTCGATTTCCTGACCGCAGGACGCGGGAATCTCCCGCGCCTTGAACGCCGTCGGACGCTCAATTTTCCGGCTCACGGGGTCGACTAACAGCCAATCGCTTTTCGCGCTGACGCATAAGCGCCCGTCGCCGTCGTGGATACGGTAGACGCGCCGGAAATGCGGTCCCCGGAAACCGTCCTCCCACGTGTCGACGGTCAACACGTCTTCGTTTACGGGGCGGCGGTGAATCTTCATCACGGCCCGTGAGAGGAGAAACACCTGACGCAGTTCGGTTAATTTCTCATGCGTCAAGCCGCGGGCGTCGTAGTCGTACCCGCCCCAGACGGAAAGAACGCTCAATAACGCGCCAATACGCGCCTGTTTATTCCGGTCGCAGTCCGGGAAGCTCACTTCCATTTGCCGGGAGTAGCCGACTTCATACAAATGTTGCTCAAAGTATCGCATAGCGTCCAATTCTTTCATGCGTTGATACCCTCCAATTCCAGCGTGACGGGGCAATGGTCACTGCCGGGGATTTCCTTCCAGATGTCCGCCACGCTGACATGAGGCCGCAGACGGTCGGAAACAATAAAGTAGTCAATGCGCCAGCCGATGTTCCGGTTACGGGCGTTGCTCTGATAGCTCCACCACGTATACGCCCCCGTCGTGTCCGGGTGCAGGAAGCGGAACGTATCGGTAAAGCCGCTTGTAAGTAAGGCGCTCATTTTCCCGCGCTCCTCGTCGGTGAATCCGGCGTTGCGGCGGTTGCTCGCGGGGTTTTTCAGGTCTATTTCCTGATGGGCGACGTTGAAATCGCCGCAGTAGACCACGGGTTTTACGCGGTCAAGCTCCGTCAGATAATCGCGGATGGCGTCCTCCCACTCCATACGGTAGGACAGGCGGCATAAGTCGCGCCGGGAATTGGGCGTGTAGCAACAGACTAAGTAAAAGCCGTCGTATTCCGCCGTGATGACGCGTCCTTCATGACGGTGCACGTCGTCGCCGAAGTCATACGTAACGTTCAACGGGGCCTGACGGGTAAACAAGGCCGTACCGGAATAGCCCGCCTTATCCGCGCTGTTCCAGTAACGCGTATAGCCGGGCAAGTCAAATTCGGCCTGTTCGGGGCGCATTTTCGTTTCTTGCAGGCAAATCATATCGGCGTTCGCCACGGCGCAGACATCCAGAAAGCCCTTTTTCAGACACGACCGCAAGCCGTTGACGTTCCAAGAAATCAATCTCACAAGAAAACTCCTTTCCGTATGGTTTTTCAATCGTGATATGGTATCACAATCCGTCCAAAAGCGCAAGCGCCGGATTTTTTTCGGTATGCGTGTAGGAATTGTTGGCAAGTTGCGGTTTTCGCCCTCATCCGGCGCTGCGCGCCACCTTCCCCCGTTCCGGGGGAAGGGTAAACTTGACAGCAAAATCTGAACAATTACGCGGAATCATTGCGAAAACTTCGCAACCCCGGAAAATTTTCACGGAAAAATCAAAGATTACGTTATAGTTCTACCCTTCCCCCGTCTACGGGGGAATGTGGCGCGCAGCGCCGGATGAGGGCAAGTCTAATTACGCCGGGGAAAGCGTCGCGCAACGCCGGGCGGGGGAAGTTTCCGCCGCGCCGACGAAAACTTTACGCATACGGCGCAATCGCAATACGAAAGGCCGCCCCCGTTTACGGAAAGCGGCCCCTTGTTATACGCTTATCTTAACAACGCAAATCCACGTGACTGAGCGTTCCGGTTCCTCCGGTCTCCTTGAGATACACGCCCGTTTTACGAATCACGCCCTGCGTCTCGTTGGTATCCGCGTCCTTCAGGGAAAACTCCGTCTCGGCGCTTCCCAGATAAATCGCGCCTACGTTGGCCTCCTTCAAGTCCAAGAGCTTATCCGCGCCGCGGGCGTCCTTCGTCCATACGCGCAGTTCGGAATAGACGGAATCGTTTTCATCAATCCAGCCGTTGCCGTCCTCGTCATAGGCGGCTAAATCCGCGAAACCGTCGCCGGACTGCGTTCCGAATAACTCGCTTCCGTCGTCAATGACGCCGTTGCCGTTGGCGTCAAGGGCCAGAAAGCCGCTCCCCTCGCCCGCGAACGAAATTTCCTCGCGCTGTCCGTCGCTGTTGAGGTCAAACTCGAACTTTGCGCCGCTCAAAGAGGTCACGTTACTGTCAAGGTTGATAATCAGTGGGTCGGTCATGATAAATTCCTCGGAGGTCAGCGCGTCATAGTTCGCCGTGAAGGCGCGGGACATATTCAAGGCCACGTCGATATTGAAACTGCGTCCGTCCTCCGTGACGGCGTAGCCCTGCGTTTGAAACGTCGTGGTTTCGTATTCGGAGCTTTCCACGCTGTGCGCCGTGATACGCTTCCAGACCGTCCCGGAAGACGTGGTTCCCTCGACCGGGAGACCATCGGCGGCGTTTCTCCCGACGCTGATACTGACGCCTATCGCGCTTGCGCTCGCGCCGAACAGTTGTACGCGCATATCCGCCGCCTTGGACGCCGTACCCCGCAAGTCAAGAACGTCACCCTTTTTCAGTTCGCCGAGTTGGAGCGGGTCGAACTTGGATTTGCCGTTGAGCAGTTCCAGCATGGCCTCTAAAACGCTCTTTTTGGCGTTTTGCACGTCAAAGTCGAAGTCGGACGCGTCGGCGCGGAGCGGTTGCATTTCCTCCAGCGTCTGCCGGACGCTAATTACCGTCGCCCGATGTTCCTCGACCTGCGCCTGATACGCGCCCATAGCCGACACCATGGATTTCCCGGAACCGTCGTAGATTGCCGCCACTCCGCCCATGACTTTCGCGCCGTCGCTGGCCCTCACTTCCATGACCTCCGTTTGCTCGGAAACGCGGGACGCGTACTCATGGGCGGATGTCATGGAAATATTGCTGTTCTGTATTTTCATTGTCCATGCTCCTTCCTTGGAAAAAACATCCGTTCACTTGTTATATCGGACAAAAACGCGGAAAGATTAATAGCGATTTTCGGCGAAAACGCGATTTCCCGGCGCGGAGGCGGGGAAAGCGCTTTCGTTTGCCGTCGGCGGCGCGAATGTGAAGGAAAAACGCTTTTGGCGCTTGTATTTTCCAGTTATTTGCTATACAATAGCGCTGTCGGAAAGCGGATGAAAATGATTCCATCATTCTGTAAGGACAGGAGGTCAAATCTTTACACTCTAAATAAAGACAGGAGGTTATCTATGAAAAGGCAAGGAATTTTACTGCGCGTACTGTTCGCGGCGGCTCTGTGCGCTTGTCTGATGATTCCAGCCGCCGCGCAAACCTTCCCGGATGTCCCCGAAACGCACTGGGCCTACGCCAACATCGAGGAGGCGGCGGCGGACGGCGCTATCAAGGGCTATTCCAACGGCACATTCGCCCCCAATTCCCCCCTGACGCTGGCGCATTTTACGGTGATTTTAGTCCGCTCTTTCTATACCGACGACTACAATCTGGAGTTAAGCCACATCAGTTCGCCCTACGTGGAGTGGTACGACGCGGCGGAAACCGTGGCCCGTGACCACGGACTGTTGAAGGGCGTCAGCGCCAACATGACCGAACCGCTTTCACGCTATCAGATGGCTATGGAAATCTATAACCTTCTCCAGTCGGAAGGTTGCGAGTTCGTCCGGAACGATGTCCTGAAGGCGTTCGCGTCCATTGTGGACTTGTACGACTTCCCGAGCGACGCAATGGCCAACGCCGTCGCCTGCGTGTACTCCAAGGGCATTCTCAACGGCTATTCTGACGGCGAGTTCCACGGCTATCTTATCCCGAACCGCGCTCAGGCCGCCGCGATTTACTGCCGCTTAAAGGCTCTGCTTGCGAGTCTGGCCTACGACAAACTGCTCTCGGACTACGGCACGTTGCCCAATAAGAAGCCGTCGCAAATGACCGTGCGCGACGTGTACACGCCCGGAAGAACCACCGGAAGCACGTTTACCTATCAGGGGAGTAAGATTCCCATTTACGCGGGCGTCGAGCGGCTGCAAGTCGGCCCGGGCGACTTCGTATGGCGTACCGGCGGACGCTTGCGTTACGTCGGCAACAAGTACGACGCGTGGTTCGGCGTGGACGTGTCCGCCTATCAGAACCGCGACCGCACCAACGGCACGATTAACTGGAAGGCCGCCAAAGAGGACGGCGTACAGTTCGCTATGATTCGCGTCGGCTTGCGCGGCACCTCCACGGGCGCGCTCCGCGAGGACCCCTACTACGCGACAAACATTGAGGGCGCCTTAGCGCAGGGCATTCAGACGGGCGCGTATATCTTCGCGCAGGCTATCAATATCCAAGAGGCCATTGAAGAGGCTGATTTCGTGATTGCCCGTTTGCGCGGTCATAAGATTAACGGCCCCGTCTCCTACGACTGGGAGGTCAACAGCGATTCCTATCGCGGCGCGAACGTCTCCAAGGAAATGGCGACGGCGTGCGCGGTGGCGTTCTGTAAGCGCGTCGCGGCGGCGGGATACACGCCCATGTTCTACAACAGCCGTCACGAGGCCTACTTCCGTTACGACCAAGGCGCGTTAGCTCCGTATATGATGTGGTACCCGCAATACCCGCTGACCAGTAACGCCAATCCCTACCCGAATCTGTACTATCAGATGGACTACTGGCAGTTCACGGAAAGCGGCAAGGTCTACGGAATCGGCAACAAAATCGACTGCGACATCTGGCTCAAACCGAAAAGATAATCCCTAAAAAGCATTCGCGCCGTCAAAAAGACGGCGCGAATTTTGGATATTCCGACAAAATTTTCCGTTGAACGGGAAAAAGCGCTTGCAATTTGCGCGGGATTCCGTCATAATGAGTTCACGACAGGCGTCGTGAGATTTACGCGGCGTCCGTTGACGGGCGGCGTGTCCCAATCCGGGCGCCAACTGTCGCAAACTTTGAGATTCTCGTTGAGGCCGTCCGTTTCTCGCGGATAATTCAAACGGTCTCAAGAAAATTTCAAAAGAAAGGAACGCGCCATGAAAGAACTGCAAAATTCTTCCTGTCTTTACGCGAACATTCAAGCGCTTTGCAGAGAAAAGGGCATTAGTATCGCGTTTTTGGAGCGGAATACCAAGTTAGGAAACGGCGTCATCCGCAAGTGGGATAAGGCGTCGCCCCAACTGCGCACGGTGACGGCGGTTGCGAATTATCTGGGCGTCACGGTGGAGGAACTCCTCGCGGAGCGCTGTTAAAAACCGCCGCCCCCGGAATCCGTAACGGACACGGGGACGGCGGTTTTTCCATGGCGGCAAGGGAACGCGTCCGCAAACGTCCGCCCGGAAATTGCCATAAAAATACGGCGTTATTTTGGATATTCCGACAAAATTTTCCGCCCGACGGGAAAAGCGCTTGCAATTTGCGCGGGATTCCGTCATAATAGACGCACAGCGGACGCCGTGAGGTTTTACGGGCGGCGTCCGCTGTAAAGAAACATAATAAAGCGGCAGGCCGCTAAGTGTTGCCGCACTGAACGGCCCTATGGTGAGTAACACGCACTCAACACAACAGACGACTATGCCTGTGCCATAGGCATAGTATACCCGTTTTTCCTTTTTTTACAAGGGGAAATCACGGGCTTTCCGTCGTTTGTTACGCTTTGATTGGAATTTTCAGGCGGAGTTGAGACACATGCTCAACGCCGTCTTTCGTTATGTTTCTACACAGGGGCGGCCCGGAAAGGGCGGCGTGTCCCAATCCGGGCGCCAACTGTCGGAAATTTCAGATTTTCATAGAGACCCGTTTCATTTTTGCGGATAGTTCAAACGGTCTCAAGAGAATTTGAAAAGAAAGGAACGCAAAATGAGAAAGCCGCAAAATCTTTCCTGTCTTTACGCGAACATTCAAGCTCTTTGCAAAGAAAAGGGAATTACTATCGCTTGTTTGGAGCGTAATACCGACTTAGGAAACGGCGTCATTCGCAAGTGGGATAAAGCGTCGCCTCAACTGCGCACGGTGACGGCGGTTGCGAATTATCTGGGCGTCACGGTGGATGAACTCCTTGCGGAACGCTGTTAAAAACCGCCGCCCCCCGGAATCCGTAACGGGCGCGGGGACCGGAAACAGGTCTCCGCGCCCCCTTTATTTTTGACTTGACAACGTATATGCAATGTAGTACAATCTGTTATGGAAAGGGCGTGAGAGAAAATGCCGGGAAACGCGAATTTAAGTATCCGCGTGGATTCCGCGTTGAAAGCGCAGGCGGAGGAGGCGCTGTCGGAACTCGGAATGACCATGACGGGCGCGGTGACGATGTTCCTGAAACAGATTGTCCGGGAACGCGCCGTGCCGCTGTCGCTGACGCTGGATTCCTCAAACGCGCTGTACGCTGATTTGCTGGAAGCGCAAACGGCGCGGCTGAACGGATACCGGGGGCGTAATGCGCGGGAAGTTCTGTCCGATATGCGCAAAGCGATTGCCGAGGAGAGCGAACATAGCGGGGTATAAGGTCATTGTGTCGGAACGTGCGGACATGATGATGGTAAGACATGCGCGTTTCCTTGCGAAAGTCAGCAAAAACGCCGCTTTACGTCTTGCGGATGAATTTGAATCCGTCTTGAATGAATTGGAAGAAAATCCTTACCAGTTTCCGACGGAAACGGACGAAAATCTCCCGGGCGGAATGTACCGCAAAGCGTTGTTTTGCAAATGGTACAAGGCAATCTTTACGATTGAGGGACAAAACGTGTACCTTGACGCGGTGTTAGACTGCCGACAGGATAATCAGGGTTATCTCCCTCTTTAAAAAGCAAACCGCCGTTCCCGGAATCCGTAACGAATCCGGGGACGGCGGCGTTTTGCGCGCTTATGAAGCGTTATCGCGTTTTATGCGCGGTCTAGCTTACGCAAAGTTCCAACTCACGCCCCATAGGGGATGATTGCAACGCTTACTTCTGCAAGGACTTGACCCACTCGCCGTAACGCTCATTATTCGCCTTGGCTTCGGCGGCGTCCTTACCCTGCGCCAACACGTACACCTTGACCTTCGGCTCCGTGCCCGACGGACGCACGATAACCGACGTTCCATCCGCCATCTCAAAGCGGAGTACGTTGGAGTTGGACAGTTCCATGGTCTCTTTCTTGCCCGTGGCGGTATCAATCGCGGAGCCGTCCTTATAGTCCTTGCGGACGACAATCTTGACGCCGGAAAGCTCCGTCGGCGGCTCTTCGCGGAGTTTGCGCATGAGTTCGGCCATATCCTTGAGGCCGTCGAGACCCGGCATGACAAGGTTGTAGGTGTGCTCGGAGAAATAGCCGTACTTGGCGTAGAGTTCGTCCATGGCGTCGGCTAAGGTCTTGCCCTGCGTGGCGTAATAGGCGGCCATTTCCGCGACCAACATCGCCGCGCCGATAGAGTCCTTGTCGCGGCAATAACTGCCGACCATGTAGCCGTTGCTCTCCTCAAAGGAGATGATGACGTTGCCTTCGCCGGACTTTTCGAGCTTATCCTTCTTCTCGGCGAGGAACTTGAAGCCGGTGAAGGTGTCAAAGCACTGCAAGCCGTTCATTTCGCAGACCTTGCGGGCCATTTCCGTGGAAACGAGGCTCTTCAGCGCGGTGGGATTCTTGGGCATAATCCCGGCGCGTTTCTTGGCGCCGATGATATAGTCAAGGAGCAGTACGCCGATTTGGTTGCCGGACAGAACCTTGAAGTCCCCGGCGGACGTGCGTACCATCAGGCCGAGACGGTCGGCGTCGGGGTCGGAACCAATGATGAAGTCGGCGCCGACTTTCTTCGCCAGTTCGACAGCCAGCGCGAAACCTTCGGGGTTCTCCGGGTTGGGCGATTTGACCGTCGGGAAATTGCCGTCAATGACCATCTGCTGAGGCTCGCAGAACAGGTTCTTAATGCCCAGACGCTTTAACGCTTCGGGAATGAGCTTGTGACCGGTGCCGTGGAACGGCGTGAAGACGACTTTGAACGTGTCCGCCACTTTCTTGACGGAATCGTAGTCGTTGACCTGCCGCATGACGTTGGCGAGGAATTTCTCGTCGGTCTCGGTGCCGATACGCTCAATCAGTCCGGCGCGGACGGCGTCATAGTAGGGCATGGTTTTCACGTCGTTGAAGATGTCGATTTCGTTCAGACGGGCGGAAATGGCGTCGGCGTGCTTGGGCGGCAGTTGGGCGCCGTCCTGCCAATAGACTTTGTAGCCGTTGTATTCCTTGGGGTTGTGGCTGGCGGTGACGTTAATGCCCGCTTGGCAATGGTACTCGCGCACGGCGAACGAAAGCTCCGGCGTCGGGCGCAGAGACTCGAACAGGCGCACGTGGATTCCGTTGGCGGCGCAGACTTCGGCGGCGGCGACAGCGAACTCCCACGAGTTGTTGCGGCAGTCCATACAGATGGCGACGCCGCGCTTTTTGCCTTCCTCGCCCTCGGCGCAGATGATGTCGGCGAACCCTTGGGTAGCCCAGCGCACGACGTGCGTGTTCATCTGGTGGAGGCCGACGCACATCGTGCCGCGCAGTCCGGCGGTGCCGAACTCCAGCGGTCCGTAGAAGCGGGATTCGATTTCCTTCGCGTCGCCGCGAATGGATTCAAGCTCCGCTTTCTCCTCAGCGGACAGCGCCGGACTGTTTAGCCATTTCTCGTACTCCTTCATGAAATCCATTACAAATTCCTCCTACATATATAATTGTACAGGGACAACAAAGGATTTCAACCCACATAATGATTGCTTCTCAATAGAAAAGTAATCATTATGACAAAATTCCGCATTTTCCGTTCACGTGCGAATAAATTTCTGGTCGGACGCGGGGACGCCGGAATCATCAGAAACGTAACGCTCCGCCTTCATGCGCAAGTCGTACTTTTCGCGCAGGGCGGCGATGGTGTTCATCATGGGGGTAGCGTGGTGGGCGT
>JAFSOM010000400.1 GCA_017447005.1 Oscillibacter sp. | reverse complement strand
TCTCCGCGATAAGCTGATGGGCGCCGTAGACGCAGTCGGCGACGGATTCGCCCGCGCCAGCGCCCGCGTAGAGGTACCCGCAGGACAGGCGTAAGGATTGGCTCGTGACGAATTGCCTGTGACGGTCGTCCATGCCAATGACGGCGGGGGCGGCGTCCGGCGCGGCGCGGCGCGTGTCGTATGTGGCGCGGCGCGTATCAGGGAATCCCCGGCGCGGCTGGTCACGCCAGTTCCGCCGCCGTTCGTGCGCGAGGCGCGACAAGTCCACTTCCGACAGGAGCAGACCGCCGTCGAAACGCCGTTCGGCCAGCAACGCGCCGTTCTCCGCGATAAGCTGATGGGCGCCGTAGACGCAGTCGGCGACGGATTCGCCCGCGCCCGCGCCCGCGTAGAGGTAGCCGCAGGACAGGCGCAAGGATTGGCTCGTGACGAATTGCCTGTGACGGTCGTCCATGCCGATAACGGCGGGGGCGGCGTCGAGACAGCCGATAACCGTCGCGCCGTCGCGGGCCATGGACGCCGAAGGCGGTACGGGCGCGGACAGGTCGCCGCCGAACTCAAAGCCTAATGTCAGCCCGGGAACGGTCGCGCACGGGAACAACAGCCCCGACGCGAACGGAACTTCCGTCTGTCCGAGTACGGCGATGGTACGGAAACCGTCAGGGGCGGGCGCGAACCAGCGGCTTTCGGCGTCCGACAGGCGCGTTTTCGGGACGACGCCCAGCAGTTTTCCCTTTTGAATCACGGCGGCGCAGTCATAGAGGCGTCCGCCGAGGCTCAACGGCAGTCCCACGGCGGCGACAAGCTCCAAATGCCGCGTCGCTTCCAGTACGGTCTCCAAGGCTTCCAGCGCACCCCGTATGAGCGTCTCCTGATAGAACAAATCCGCGCAGGAATACCCCGTCAGGCCCAGTTCCGGCAGTACGAGGACTTTCGCTCCGGCTTTATCGGCCTTGCGCATGAGCGTGAACGTCTGTTCGGCGTTATAGTGGCAGTCGGCGGGACGTAAATCCGGCGTCCCGCACGCTACCGCGATGAATCCGTCTTTCATAGTGTACGCGCCTCCCGGCATGTTTTTTCCCATTATAGCGCCGCCGTCAAACTTTTGCAAGCGTTTCGGCGCGGCGGTTATGCGCATACGCTTTCTTGTCAGGCTACGCGCAGGGGAGGGTAAAAAAAACGCGCCCCGCCGCCCGGTATGCCGGACGACGGGGTTGTTTCGCGTGTGCGTCGGTCTTACTCCGCGCTTAGTTAGACCTTCCTACCTGAGAAAAGAAGAAATAGAGAGCGCCCGCAAAAGCTAACCATCCCATAATGACACCTCCTTTCTAAAACTCCACGCCTTAGCTTTTAAGTGTATCTATTTTACCATATTTGATTTTATTTGTCAAGTAAAATTTTAAGTTCATTTAAAATTTATCCAAACTTGATAATATACATCAAGTTCGGAGGTGGGGATATGATTAACTTCAAGGCATTAGGCAAGCGAATCAAGAAGGCGCGTAAGGAGAAGGGACTGACGCAGGAGAAATTCGCGGAAATGGCAGGCATTGCCACGGAGTACGAAAGCCGCATTGAAACAGGCGCGGCGCGTCCGAGTTTGACGCTTATTGAGACGATTTCCGCCGTTTTGGAAGTGGACGAAGCGGAAATTATGTTCGGGAGCAAGGCGGAGGAAGAGGAAGTCAAAGACCTGACGAACAAAATTTTCTCCATGGACAAGAAAAAGCGTCGGGCCGTCGAACGGCTGATTGACGTAATTTCCGACCTGTGACAACGCGAAACGCGCCCTGATGATTGCGCTGTCAATCTTTACCTTCCCCCGGAACGGGGGAAGGTGGCGCACAGCGCCGGATGAGGGCAAGTTTGATTTGGCGTAAAATGAAAAGGGGCCGTTTCCCGGGATGATGGGAAGCGGCTCCTTTATTATTGCGCGCTCAGGGCCGACGCGGCGCCGGTTACGAGATTATCGGCGAGTTCGAGCAGACGCTCTTTCGGCAGGGACATGCCGCCGTCGAACCACGTTTTCATAAGGCCCGTGAGGCCGAAGGCGGCGAAACTCGTAAAGTAAGCGGCTTGCGACTCGGTCAGGGCGGGGTAAAAGCGCGCAATCAGGCGGCGCCCGTTTTCGCAAGCTAACCGTTGAATCCCTTCCAGAAAGCCGCTGCACGAATCGTTTTTGAAGAGCGTCGCGCAGGCGTCGCGGCGCTCTACCACGTAGTCTAAGAGCGGCTCAAAGAGCGGACGCAAAGAGTGACCGTCCATGGCCTCCTGTAAATGCGCGTCGATGAGCGTCTGGGCCTCCTGAAGCATATCCTCTTCCACGCTCCGCATAAGGGCGGCGGTATCGGGGTAGTGAAGGTAGAACGTGCCGCGGTTCATATCGGCGCGGTCGGTGATGTCCCGGACGGAAATCCGGGCGAAGCCTTTTTCGCGCAGTAAGTCCATAAAGCCCTGTTTGAGAAGTTTACGTGACCGCTTTACGCGGCGGTCCTCGGATACGTCCGCCATGATTGCGCCTCCTGATAAAACGCCGGAAAATTTTGAACTGTGCGATTGACGCGCCTTAATCGCCCCCGGGACGGGGTGCGATGTCTCCGTAAGGCGACAGAGGGGGGGGAGAAAACCAATGGTCATGAACGTAGGCGTTTCAAAACCCCTCCCCCTGTCCCCCTCCCCTTTCAGGGGCGGGGGAACGGATTTTTCAGGCCGCTGAAAGTCCCGGAAGTCCCCCCTGAAAGGGGGAATTTAGGGGGGTTCTTCGTAAAGTGAATGACATTGGGAGAAAGCGGCCCCGCCCAGCCCCGCTTTGGACGGCGAAACGCGTCAGGGCGAAAAAATCTCCTGATTTCCGGCGGAATATGTAAAAAGCCTCTTGCGTTTCGGGGATAGGCGTATTATAATATACGGCTGTACGAAAGTCAACAGTTTTCTGATAATCAACACATGTCTAGGAAAGGAAGTTTTTGCAATGTCTGACCGGAGACGGAAGCGCATCATCTCCGTACAGTTGGCGTTACTGCTGACGCTGGGCGCCATATCTCCCGCCGCTTGCGCCGTGGGCGACGGCGTAACGCCCGCCTGCGACGAGGCCTACTACGCCACGACGGACTATTACGGCAACCTTATCAACGGAAGCGTGGTAAAGAGTTACGCCTTACGCGGCGCGGAATCGCTGACGGACTACGGCGACTATGACGAGGTCATCAACCTGAGCGACGGCTCCGCGCCGGGCAGACGGGGAAATCAGGTGACGTTCCGTTTCGGCGACGACGCCCCGGCGCATTTCTATTTCGAGGGCAAGACGAAGAAACCCTTTGAGAATCTCCCGTGGAAATTGGCGGTGACGTACAAGCTGAACGGCGTGCCGGTAAAGGCGGAACAGTTGTCGGGCAAAACGGGCGTCGCGGAAATCGACATAGACGCCGCGCCGAACGAAAACGCCAGCGAGTACGCACGGTATAACTATATTCTGACGGCGGCGGCGGTGTTCAATCAGGACGACATTTTGTCCTTAGAGGCGCCGGGGGCGCAGATACAGCTTATCGGTAACTTGCGGGCGGTACTGTTTTTGGCCTTCCCGGGAGAGGAACAGCATTTTACGAT
>JAFSOM010000399.1 GCA_017447005.1 Oscillibacter sp. | reverse complement strand
GATGGATTCCCGCTGATTTGCGCTATTGTAGCACAGGCGCGGGAGAAAGTCAACATGGCTTCTAAAAAAGGAATTTTTCCGGCTTGACAAATCCGGCTTTTCGGAGTATGATTCCGCCTAAGGCGTGTGGCGAAAGCGTAATTCCGGCTTTCGCCGCGCATTTTTTTGCGGATTTTATCCGCGGATTGCCGGGGGATGACACGATACAGGCCGCGAAACGTCCGGCTGATACGATACGGCGCCCTCTCTGATTACGGTCGGGAGGAATCAATATGGAACAAAAGTCAAACGCGTTTCTGGAGACGGAGCCGATAGGAAAGCTCATGCGGAAATACTCCGTTCCCTGTATCATCTCGTTACTGGTCGCCGCGCTGTACAACATCGTGGACCAGATTTTCATCGCCAACGCGGACTATCTCGGCTCCTACGGTAACGCCGCCAATACGGTCGTCTTTCCGCTGACGGTCGTCGCGCTGTCTGTGGCGGTCATGATTGGCGACGGCGCCTGCGCTTACGTCAGCATCAAGCTCGGCGAGGGTCAGACGGACGAGGCGCATAGAACCGTAGGAAACGCCGTCACGCTCTGCCTGATTGCAAGCGCAGTTCTGACGGCGCTGTACCTGCTGTTCATGAACCCGATTCTGACGCTCTTCGGCGGACGCGTCAACGCGGAAACCTTCGCCCATGCGCGGGAATACTTCTTCTGGATTACGCTGGGCGTTCCGTTCTATATGTTCGGACAGGCGATGAACCCCGTTATCCGTTCGGACGGAAGTCCCCGCTTTGCAATGGCGTCCACGGTCGCCGGCGCGGTCGTGAATATCATTCTTGACCCGCTTTTCATCTATCCGCTGAAAATGGGCATGACGGGCGCGGCGGTCGCTACCGTCCTTGGACAGATTCTCACGGCGGCGCTGGCGGTCTGGTATCTGTTCCATATGAAGGCCGTGCGGCTGGAAAAGGACAGTTTTCCGCTCCGTCCCGCGCTGATAAAGCGTTTTCTGCTTCTTGGCGTCACCAGTTTTCTTTCGCAGATTTCCCTTGTCGTCTCGATGGCGGCGGTGCAGAATATGTGTACCAAATACGGCGCGCTAGATTCCGTATTCGGTCAGGCGCAGTACGCGCAGATTCCGCTCGCCGTGCTGGGAATCGTGATGAAATTCTTCCAGATTGCCATATCCGTGGCGGTCGGACTGGCGGCGGGTTGCATTCCCGTGGCGGGCTACAATATCGGCGCCGGACGTTATGACCGCGTAAAAAGCCTGTTTACGCGTCTGCTGACGGCGGAGGCCGTTCTTGGATTCGCCGCCCTGCTGATTGCGGAGTTTCTGCCGCGTCAGCTCATCGGAATCTTCGGCGCGGGCAACGAGAGCGCCTATTATACGGAGTTCGCGGTCAAATGCTTCCGCGTCTATCTCTGCATGACGCCCCTTGCAATGGTCAACAAAGGAACCTTTATTTATTTGCAAGCCATTGGCAAGGCGGGACTGTCCACGCTGATTTCCATGACGCGTGAAATTCTTCTGGGCGTTGCGGCGCCGATTCTCCTGCCGCTCCGCTTCGGTCTGGACGGCGTCCTGTACGCGTTTCCGACGGCGGATGTTCTTACGTTTCTGATTACGGCGGCTGTCATCCGCATGGTTTACCGGGAACTCGGCGCGGGCGATACGCCGGGCGTATCAGATTGAAATGAACTCTTCGGAGGATGGGCAAGGCGTTCGGTCAGGCCTTGCCTATCGCCGGAATTTTGCGTCGCTTTCATTCCCGCCTTACGAATTTGCGCGACGGTATGCGCTTCCGTAAACGGATGGTATGCGTAAAGTTTTTATTGGCAAGCGAATATCCGAACGAAAAACCCCTCCCCCTGTCCCCCGCCCCTGAAAGGGGAGGGGGTACGAAAAAAATGGGGGTGGAATCGTAAATTTGTGATTTTGAGCGCGTTTCCGATTGAAATTTGTTCTTCTTATCGACCTTTCGGATTTTGTTCCCCCGCCCCTGAAAGGGGAGGGGGGTCAGGGGGAGGGGT
>JAFSOM010000398.1 GCA_017447005.1 Oscillibacter sp. | reverse complement strand
CGTTCTGGACAGCATGAAATCCAACCGGACGCGGGTTTACAACCCCCGCGCCTACATGCTGACTGCTCTGTTCAACGCGCCGCTGACCTGCGACGCCTATCTGACCGCCCGCGTGAACTGTGATATGGCGGAGAGCGCGTAATGAATCCGTATAGCGGAGAAAATTTGAAAACAGCGTCCTTGCCGCTCAATGAGGAGAAAAAAGTTTATAATTCAATAATTAACGGATTTTCACCATCTATGGGGTGTATTATCAAAGTTCGTGTTTAGTTTTTCGCAAATTAGTCTCTTTGCTTCGCTGGAAATCATATTGCGCAAAAATAAAAAAAGATGTTGATTTTCTGAAACTTTCGTGGTATTATAACAAAATATGGCGTAAAGTTGATTTCTAAGGGGCAAAGAAGGTGTGGGCGTGGATGTAAAGCTGTTTGACAATATTACGGAGATTGTTCGTGACGATATGCGCATCGCCATCGCAAAAGGCAGTCGGGTGTCCATCGCGGCGTCGTGTTTTTCAATCTACGCCTACCGGGAATTGAAAAGGCAACTGGAATCAGTGGAGGAATTGCGCTTTATCTTCACTTCTCCCACTTTTACGACGGAAAAAGCTCCTAAAGCCAAACGGGAATTTTATATCCCCCGTCTTTCCAGAGAGCGCAGTCTGTACGGCACTGAATTTGAGGTCAAATTGCGGAACGAACTGACGCAGAAAGCCATTGCCAGAGAATGCGCGGACTGGATTAGGCGTAAGGTCAGGTTCAAATCGAACGCCACCGGAGAAAATATGGGCGGCTTCATGACGGTTGACGCCGCGCAGTCTCAGACAGTTTATCTGCCCTTGAATGGCTTTACAACCGTGGACATCGGCTGTGAGAGAGGCAATAACAGCTACAACATCGTCAATCGAATGCGCGCCCCTTTTGCCGCGCAGTATATTCAGCTTTTCAATCAGTTATGGAATGACCGGGTGAAACTTCAGGATGTAACGGATATTGTCATTGAGAACATCACGTCCGCGTATCGTGAGAATCCCCCTGATTTTATCTATTTTTTACAATTTATAACATCTTTCAAGAGTTCTTGGACGATGTATCGGATGACGTTCTTCCCAATGAGGCTACGGGCTTCAAGCAAAGCCGCATTTGGGATACGCTCTATAACTTTCAGCGCGATGCGGCTCTTGCCATCATCAACAAGCTGGAAAAATACAACGGTTGTATTCTCGCGGACAGCGTAGGCCTTGGAAAAACCTTTACCGCTCTCTCCGTCATCAAGTATTACGAAAATCGAAACAAATCGGTTCTTGTATTGTGTCCAAAGAAACTGTCGGAGAACTGGAACACCTACAAGGGAAACTACATCAATAATCCCATCGCGGCGGACCGGCTTCGTTATGACGTACTGTTCCATACGGACTTGTCCAGAGATTACGGACACTCCAATGGCATTGACCTTTCCCGTTTGAATTGGGGCAATTACGATTTGGTAGTGATTGACGAAAGCCATAATTTCCGAAACGGAGGGGAAATCTCCGGCGAGGACGCCAGAGAAAACCGCTATCTGAGGCTGATGAACCGCGTTATCCGTGCGGGTGTCAAAACAAAAGTCCTGATGTTGTCCGCAACGCCGGTCAACAACCGCTTTATCGACCTTAAAAACCAGCTTCAACTGGCTTATGAGGGTAACGCCGCGATTATCAACAGCCAGTTGAACACGAAAAAATCCATTGACGAAATCTTCCGCGCTGCTCAAAAAGCCTTCAATCTCTGGAATAAACTCCCTGCGGAGGGAAGGACGACGGACGCCCTCTTGAAAATGTTGGACTTCGATTTCTTTGAAGTTCTGGACAGCGTAACGATTGCGCGCTCTCGAAAGCATATCCAAAAATACTACGACACCGCTGGAATCGGGCGTTTCCCGGAACGCTTGAAGCCTATTTCCAAGCGTCCCAGTCTGACGGATTTGAACGACGCCATCAATTATAATCAGATTTATGAAATCCTGATAGGGTTGAATCTGAGAATCTATACGCCTTCCGACTTCATTCTTCAGTCCCGTATGGCGAAGTATATGGATATGACCCGTAGCAAAGACAGGGGACTGACTCAGCGTGGACGTGAGCAGGGCATTCGACGCCTGATGAGCATTAACCTGCTGAAACGGCTTGAAAGTTCCGTCTGCTCGTTCCGTTTGACGGTGGATAGAATCCGCGAATACATTAACGCGACTATCCGAACCATCGACGAATACCGTGACGGACAGCTTGCTATGGATTTACTGGAAATGTCCAGCCCGGAAGACTTTGACTTCGACGACCAGAATACGGATTTCTTTTCCGTGGGAAAGAAAGTGCGTATTGATTTGGGCGATATGGATTATGTGTCGTGGCGGCGGGAACTGGCGGCGGACAGCGAAAACCTGGAACTGCTCTCTCTGCTGGTGGCTGACATCACGCCGGAACATGACAGTAAGCTACAGACGCTTTATGATTTGATTTCGGAAAAAGCGCGGAATCCCATCAATCCGAACAACCGGAAAATCCTGATTTTCACCGCCTTTTCCGATACTGCCGACTATCTTTTCGCTAATGTCAGCAAATACGCGAAAGAGCGTTTCGGCATGGAGACTGCGGAAATTACAGGCTCCGTGGACGGAAAGACTACCATTCCGAAACTGCGCGCTGATATGAACACGGTTCTGACTTGCTTTTCTCCCATTTCCAAAGGCCGGGACGCGTTGCTCAAAGGCGATAAGCGTATCGCGCACGACGTGGATATTCTCATAGCCACGGACTGTATCTCCGAAGGGCAGAATTTGCAGGATTGCGATTACTGCGTCAATTATGACATCCACTGGAATCCTGTCCGTATCATTCAGCGGTTTGGACGCATTGACCGGATTGGCAGTCAAAACGCGTTTATCCAGCTTGTCAACTTCTGGCCGGATATGGATTTGGACGAATACATCAACCTGAAAGGCCGCGTGGAATCCCGTATGAAAATCTCCGTGCTGACCGCCACGGGAGACGATAACCCCATCAGCCCGGAGGAACAGGGCGATTTGGAATACAGACGCGCCCAACTCAAGCGCTTACAGGAAGAGGTCGTGGACATGGAGGATATGTCCGGCGGCGTCTCCATCATGGACTTGGGTTTGAACGAATTCCGTATGGACCTGTTGGAGTACATGAAAACGCATGACGATGTGGAGCGTTCTCCGTTTGGCATGAACGCCATTGTTCCGGCGACGGATGACTGTCCCCCCGGCGTCATATTCGTTCTGAAGAATATCAATGACAGCGTGAACATTGACAGCCAAAACCGGATTCACCCGTTTTATATGGTCTATATCCGCGAAGACGGCGAAGTGTTCCGCGATTATCTGAATCCGAAATCCGTACTGGATGCCGTGCGTCTGCTGTGCCACGGCAGGACGGAGCCTTTCATGAATCTGTGCCGCGAGTTTAACGCGGAAACGGATGACGGACGCAACATGAAGAAAACTTCCGAACTTTTGACGGAAGCAATCAATTCCATCGTGGACGTGAAAGAGGAATCCGACATCGACAGCCTGTTTCGGAGCGGCGGCACGACGGCCTTGCTCTCGGATGTGTCCGGACTGGATGATTTTGAACTGATTTGTTTTCTCGTGGTCAGATGAGGTAGCGCTATGCTGGGATTTCCAAAGTCAACGGAATTTAATAAGCGGATTCCAAAAGGCAAATTCTACGAAAATCTGACGGTTTCGCCCACGTTGAAGTGCGCTTTTGTGGAGCAAATCAAGGTCATTTACTGGCGAAACAAATTGGCGGAGGCCACGCTAAATATCGTAGCGGGAAAAGAAGTCTCTGAAATTGAGATACTGGAAATCCGTCTCTCCGAAGACAATCTGAACGAGGCCGCCTTGCGTCAAATTGACCGCGAGATTCCCTATCACATCCTGTTTCTGTTGGAATTTGAAGGGCTTTATCAGGCGTGGATTGGCTACAAGGAGGCGTCCGGCGGCGCAAACGCATTCAAAGTCAGCCGCTATTACCATACGGACTGGGCGGCGGAAGACAAATTGCCATTGTCGATAGATGGGTTGAACCTTGATGATGTGTACGCAAATTTTGTTCGTCAAATCGCCGGAGACAGATTGAGCGCAAAACAAGACTTGCAATCGTCCGTGGAACGTGATATACTGCGGGAGAAGTTGCGGAAGGAAATCGCGGCGTTAGAAAAGCGGTCCCGAATGGAGCGACAGCCTAAAAAGCGATTTGAACTGTACCAGCAACTACAGGAGCGGAAACGGGAACTGGAAAAGTTATGAAGGGAGTTTCACAAACATATGACCTGTGTGGACGTTATCAACATTGTCGCCCTGATTCTTGGCCCGATTCTTGCGGTTTTTATCGGACAATTTCTCCAAAACAGAACGAAAAAAAGGGAAGATAAAATGGCTCTTTTTAAGAGCATTATGGCAAGCAGAGTTCACGGATGGACTTCTGATAGCGTATATGCGCTCAATATTGTAGAGATTATTTTCTTCGATAATCCTAATGTTATCGCTCAGTGGAAGATTCTCTATGATAAACTTTGTGTCCAAAATCCTGACGCTACAGAATTGAAGAAGATTGAAACCGAGCGTACAAAACTTCTGCTTGAAATGGCGAAAGCACTTGGATATAAAGATAAAGTCACATGGGAAACTATCCAAAACCCGTATATCCCTACTGGAATGGTCAATTCAATCAATATGCAGAATGAATCTATGCACAATTATGCGGAATTACTAAGAAAAGCAAATGGCGCATTCTCTAATCAAGGAAATGGGGTACTTCACGATGGACAAGCTGAAAATGCACAGCGCGGATAAAGTGGCGGAGCACATCGAGCAAATCGGGAAGTTGTTCCCGAACTGCTTGACGGAAGTCAAGGACGCGGACGGAACCGTCCGGCGCGCCATTGACTTTGATATGTTGCGTCAGGAATTGTCCGATGCGGTCGTGGAAGGCCCGCAGGAACGCTATCAATTCACGTGGCCCGACAAGCGCAAGAGCGTATTGGCGGCGAACGCGCCGATTGCAAAGACGTTGCGCCCATGCCGCGATGAGAGCGTAAACTTTGACGCGACGGAGAACCTTTACATTGAGGGCGACAATCTGGACGCGTTGAAGCTCTTGCAGGAAACGTATCTGGGCAAAGTCAAGATGATTTACATTGACCCGCCTTATAATACGGGAAACGACCTTGTTTACGAGGACGATTTTGCGGAGAGTGCGGAAGAATATATGGAGCGCGGCGGCGATTATGACGAGGACGGAAACCGCCTTGTTCTGAATCCTGAAAGTAAAGGACGTTTTCATACTGACTGGCTTAACATGATTTATCCCCGTTTGAAGATTGCACGGAATTTGCTCTCTGATGATGGCGTAATGTTTATCAGCATGGATGACAGTGAAGTAGATAATCTGTCCAAAATTGCTGATGAAATTTTCGGACAGATGAATTTCATATGTAAATTCATCTGGAAATCTAAATTAGGCAAGGTTGGCACTACATCCACTATTTCTTCCTTGCACGAATACATCATTTGTTATGCAAAAAATGCCGAAAACATTCAATTTTGCATGATAAAACACGAATCTGACGGCAGAAAGGAAAATCTCAGACAGTGGGGGGTTGCGGATAGACGTGAAGATAGACCTTCTATGTTCTATCCCATTACGATAAATGGGACAAAAGTCTATCCAATCAAAGAAGATGGGACAGATGGAAGATGGCGTGTCGGGGAAGAAATGGCAAAACAACTTCTCTCTGCTGGAGTCTTGGAATTGATTGAGAAAAATGGGCGTTATAATATCTATCGAAATTTTCCGTCAAACATTTCCTATACTCCTTACGGAACACTTCTTCTGGATGATATAGGCACAACTGCAAAAGGAGCGGCAACACTCAAATCAATGAGCATGGGGAAGATGTTTGATTTTTCAAAACCTGTTGAATTGATTAGACATTTTGTTTTTCTGTGTACCGGAGAGAATGATATAGTTATGGATTTCTTTTCCGGCTCTGCGACAACCGCCCACGCCGTCATGCAGTTGAACGCCGAGGACGGTGGGCACCGTAAGTTCATTATGGTACAGATACCAGAACCCACGGATGAGAAAAGCGAGGCTTATAAGTCCGGTTATCGGAACATTTGCGAAATCGGCAAGGAACGCATTCGTCGCGCCGGAAAACAGATAGTCAGTAAAAGTCAAATGGGGGGGGGGGTACTGCGGATTTGGATATTGGTTTCCGCGTCCTCAAAGTGGATTCAAGCAATATGCGCGACGTGTATTATACCCCGGCTGACACGCGGCAGGAAAACCTTTTGGATTTGGTGGACAACATCAAACCCAACCGCACAGCGGAGGATTTGCTCTTTCAGGTTATGCTTGATTTGGGCGTGGCGCTGTCCAGTAAAATTGAGGAAACCGTTGTCTGCGGCAAAACCGTTTACAGCGTCGCTGGCGGCTATCTGCTGGCCTGTTTTGACCGCGACGTGACGGATGAAGTCGTAACGGAAATCGCAAAGCGCAAACCGTGGTACTTTGTTATGCGCGACAGTTCCCTTGCGAATGACGCTACCGCCGCCAACTTTGAGCAGATTTTCCAGACCTACAGCCCGACAACTGTCAGAAAGGTGTTGTGACAAAGCGCGAATCTATACCCTGGTTGCTGACAGGATAGAGCCGGACATTGCTTTTCGGAGAAATAGGAGTCACATATGGACAAGTTGAAAATGCGTAGCGCGGATAAAGTGACGGAGCATATCGAGCAAATCGGGGTGCTGTTCCCGAACTGTCTGACGGAAGTTAAGGACGCGGACGGGACTGTCCGGCGCACTATTGACTTTGATATGTTGCGTCAGGAACTGTCCGACGCGGTAGTGGAAGGCCCGAAGGAGTGCTATCAGTTCACGTGGCCCGACAAGCGCAAGAGCGTACTGGCGGCGAACGCGCCGATTGCAAAGACGTTGCGCCCGTGCCGCGCCGAGAGCGTAAACTTTGACGCGACGGAGAACCTCTACATTGAGGGCGACAATCTGGACGCGTTGAAGCTCTTGCAGGAAACGTATCTGGGCAAGGTCAAGATGATTTACATTGACCCGCCTTATAACACAGGAAATGACCTTACCTATCGAGACGATTTTTCCGAGAGCGTCGATGAATACATGGAACGCACTGACGCCTATGACCAAGATGGAAATCGCCTTGTGCCCAATTTGAACACTAATGGACGTTTTCATACTGATTGGCTCAATATGATGTATCCTCGTTTGAAGATTGCGAAGAATTTCCTTTCTGATGACGGCGTGATTTTCATCAGCATTGATGATAACGAGCAGGAAAACCTGAAAAAAATCTGCGATGAAATCTTCGGGCGAGAAAATTTTATCGCGTGTGTTGTCTGGAAAAGAAAACGTGGCAGAGATAACAGCGCGAGGTGGTTTAGCAAGGCGCATGAATACTGTTTGGTATATGCCAGGTCAAAAGATTCTTTTAGCACTGGCTATTTGGAACTTGACGAAGAAACCAGAAAAGCATATAAAAACCCGGATAATGACCCAAGAGGCGTATATAGAATGTTAGGCTGCTGGGCAAGAGGTACGCAAGGCGGGGTTCGCTATGCTTTTACTACAAAAGACGGGCAATTTTTCAGTGAACGTCTTTGGCTGTTTAGCAAGGAAAATCTAACGAGATTGGATAGGGAGGATAAACTTATAATTCATGGAGATAACATTTATCGAAAGATGTTTATCCATGAAAACAAGGGAAAAATACCCGAAACGCTTTGGGATGACGTTTCAAACGCAGCTAACGCGTCGGATGAAATCAAGAAACTGTTTTCCAAGATTGTTTTTGATACTCCAAAACCCATTCCATATATTAAGCGTATGATTGAAATTGTCGCTGATAAGGAAATGATTGTTCTTGATTTCTTTTCCGGTTCCGCGACAACTGCCCACGCCGTCATGCAGTTGAACGCCGAGGACGGCGGACGCCGTAAGTTTATTATGGTGCAGATACCGGAACCTACGAACGAAAAAAGCGAGGCTTATAAATCCGGTTATCCTAACATCTGCGACATCGGCAAGGAACGCATTCGCCGTG
>JAFSOM010000397.1 GCA_017447005.1 Oscillibacter sp. | reverse complement strand
TTTCTATCAATGGAGAGCTTCATAACTGGTTGCTGACTAATTATTTGCCCTCCATTTCAAATCGTTCCGCTTAAATGTTCAACCGCTCATGTGGAATATTTTTCAGCAGGCTCTTGTAAATCGCTTCGGAATGGCATATACTCTGTTCCACAAGCCATCTCTCCTTATCAGGGTATACGTTTGTGTGGTAACGACAATATACGCCTGTTTCGGTCAGATGTCTTGTTTTTTTTACTGCCTTTTCGCTTTTGTGCTTTTTGACGGAACTTTTTCCAATTTGCTCATTTATAGTTGAAAAAGATGAAAACCCCGATTCTGGCAATCACCAGCATTGGGGAAAACAGCGTTGCGCGTTTTGCGGATGAGCGGCTGTATATTGCCTCTTTGGAAAAACAGTTTTCCAAGATTGGGCCCTTTGCCTCTGGTGTCTCTATCACAACGGTTCTCAATTATCTTTACGCCGGTGTGTTTTCTCTGGACTATGAAAATAATTATCAGCGGCTGATTTCCACAGTTCTGGACGTGACGGAATTCCGTGCTCGCTCCGCTCCGTTATTGGAAGAATCGTAAAAGCATAAAAGATGTAATGCAACGCTGTCAATACCAATCAGGAGTCCTTGCAAAGAAAACTTTTGCTAAAAGGTACATGCTTCTGTAAATCGGGTCACTTACAACAAAGTGACCTTTTTGCTTTGCCACGGATGATGTGCGTCCCTGTGTCCGTTAGGGACATGACGCACCTGCGCCGACGCGACAGGCCAGCGCCATGTTCGTGGATTAGTAGCGGTTGTTCGTAATTCGATAGCGGCTCCGTATCCACGTTCGACATTGCGACAGCGTGACGCACTCCCCGCGCACCCGCGCCGCCGTATGCCTTACATAACATATAATAATGCGAAACGCCCAAATGCGGCGACGTTTCGTCACACTTGGGCGTTTCACTATATTGCAAATCTTTGCGCACTTTTTGAATGGCTATTTTCACATAATTTCTCCAAAATCGCGGTGCTTCAGCAATTTTTCAAGTTTCCATTTATTAGGGATGACATGGGACATACCACGACAATACGCATGATGGAGGCCAGAGTTCCTTTGATTTTCTCAAGTAACCGCAACTTTCGGCAATCAATTTCATCCGGGAGAATCCTGAAAAAAACCGCTTGTTTATCAGGCTTTTAGGATTCCGTCCCGGATGAAACCGCAACTCAGATGATGCGCCCTAAACGGATTCTGTAAAACCGTCTCAACGATAAGCGCTGTCCTGTTTTGTGACACGCGGAATTAGATGGCTTCCAGCTTTTCAATCAGCTTATCAAAGCCGTAGATTTCAAGGGCGCTCTTCCCCGCTTTGAGTTCTTCCACAAGATGGCGCTCTTTCTCAAATTTTGCCCGCGCCCCGCGAACACATGGTCTTCCGATTCCCGCAGAACCACCGCCACGCCGTCGCAGTCGCCAAGCGCAATGTCTCCCGGATTTACCCGGACGCCGCCGCAGGCAATCGGAACATTGACCTGTCCGAGACTGGCCTCGACCGTCCCGGTAGGATTGAAGCCCCGGACAAACGCCGGCAGTCCCAGCGTTTTAATATCCTCCGCGTTCCGGCAACTTCCGTCGATGACCACCCCGGCAATCCCGCGCGCCTGACAGGCCAGCGCCATGATGTCGCCGAAGTGTCCCGCCTCCGTGTAGCCGCGGCAGTCCAGCACGAGAACGTCTCCCGGATTCGCGGCGTAAATGCCCTGATGGAGCGCCAGATTATCCCCCGGATAGTGCCGTACCGTTACGGCGCGGCCAACCATGTGGGACTTGGAATCAATGGGCTTAATGCCGGAATCCATCACGCCCTGACGGGGCGTTCCCGTATTGTTGTCCGCCACTCAAGAAACTGGCCGCCTCCGTGGGAACCTTTGTCCACATTAATTCAATCCGCGTTCCCCGCCGTCTTGACGGGAACCGCCCAGTCCATTTCTCCATTCTTCGTGATGTCCGCGGGGGGATGAACGCCGATATAAAGTTGAAATAGCTGTCGCTTCCCCGCTCCTTTATCCACTTCTTCGCGGAATCCAGAATCCGCAGGACGCACTGCACGGGACGCTGATAATACGCCTCCAATTCCGCGCCGTCGTCCAGATTCCATCCGTATTCCTCTTCCGCTTCCTTGCGCAGTTCCGCGTTGGTGAAGGGGTCAAAGGCCATAAGAATCGCGTGTTTCAGCTTCAAGTTCTCCGGGTTCTCAAAGGCGGATAAATCGTATTCCTGCCCCGTAAGACGGCTTTCCACTGCGTACAGAGCCAGCGGAACCGCCTCCAATACCCGCCGGGAATCGCAGGC
>JAFSOM010000396.1 GCA_017447005.1 Oscillibacter sp. | reverse complement strand
CTTTCAAGTTTGCCCTTCCCCCGGAACGGGGGAAGGTGGCGCGCAGCGCCGGATGAGGGCGAAAGACGCAACTTGCCAACGATTATTACACACATACCTGTCGCGTACAATTTAGCGGCGCCTGTTGAATCGGACGGGAAAATCTGGTATGATAGACAAGCGGCGAACGTCGGCCTGACCGCGATTGCCGCCCGATTGAGTACGAAAGCCCGGAGGAATGGCGTCATGAAAAGCGGAAACGATATGTTGCGATTTGTAGGCGGGTTTCTGTTTATCCTGATTTTAGCGGTTTTGGTGTTCAGCGCTTTGTCGCGGTTTATGAGCGCCACGACGGAAAACGATGTCAGTCAAATCGCGCAAACGTATTTGGAGGCGATGTCGCAGGAGGAAATCAGCCGCTTTACCATGTTCGCGGACTTCCGTTATTCGCAGATGACGCGCATGAGAAGCCGGACGGAGGCTTTAGGGCCGGACGCGTCCCCGGAAGAGGTTCTCCGCGTCATAGGGGAAATTGCCACGTTTCAGGATGTCCTCTCCTGTGCGCTCATAGAGGAGGACGGAACGCTCCGTATGGTATGCGGCAGTGAGATTCTTTCCGTTGAGAACCCGCAAACATTGCTTTCCCGGCTGGAAAATCAGGAATACGCCGTTACGAGCGGATATAACGAGACGGAACAAATCATCATCTGGGCCGCGCCCGCGTCCTTCCCGACGGAGGGCGGCAAAAGCGTCGGCGTTCTGTACGGGCGGCGCATGGAACTGTTCGCCGAAAAGATGAAGCTGAACGACGGCGACACTTTTAGCTTTTTTTATCTGATTCGTAAAGACGGCTCTTATCTCCTGTCCAATAGCGACGCGATGGCCTCCCGATTCCTCACGCGCATTCTGCTTTACGCCGAACCGCGTGGAATGACCGCGCAGGACGCCGTTCTCAGTCTGCTGGAACACATGGAGCGCGGCGATACGTTTACGATGTCCCTGCATTACGATTACGACGGCGACAACGGGAGCATTCACGATAACCGTAGCGTTATGGGCGTACCGGTACCCGGCAGCGAATGGTATATCATTACCGTTTTGCCCTATGGCGTGCTGGACCGGACGATAGAGAGCATGGGCGCGTCCCGCGTGGGGGGCATTCTGCTGGCGGTAGGCGTTCTGGCGCTGGGCATTCTGGCAGTCTTTTTCGCGCATTTGCGGCTGGAAAAACGGAGAATCGCGGCTTTGGACGCGGCTTTAGTCGCGGCGGAGGCCGCCCGCGAAGAGGCCGAATACGCCAACCGTTCCAAAAGCGAATTTCTCTCCAATATGTCCCATGACATCCGCACGCCCATGAACGGCATTCTCGGCATGACGAATATTGCCGCCGCTCATCCGGAGAATACGGAACTTGTGCGGGACTGTCTGCGTAAAATCTCGCTTTCCGGAAAACATCTTCTCGGACTGATTAACGACGTACTGGATATGTCAAAAATTGAGAGCGGGAAACTGAACATCAACCCGGAAATTCTGTCCTTGCGGGAGAGCATGGAGACAGTCAGCGACATTATCCGCCCGCAAATGGAGGCGAAAAAACAGCGCTTTCAGGTTATCGTCCGGGACATGCTCTCCGATTATGTCCTTTGCGACAGTATCCGCCTGAATCAAATCCTGCTGAACATTCTGAGCAACGCGATGAAGTACACGCCCGAGGGCGGAAGCGTCACGGCGTCGCTCTGGCAGGAGGCGTCCCCGAAAGGCGACGCGTTCGTCCGCTCGCATATTCTCATAGAAGATACGGGTATCGGCATGACGGAGGAGTTTCAGAAAAAGATTTTCGACGCGTTCAGCCGTGAAGATACGCGGGTACGGAAAACGGAGGGCGCCGGACTTGGCATGGCTATTACAAAGTACATTGCGGAGGCCATGGGAGGAAGCGTTCAAGTGCGAAGCGCGCTAGGCGAAGGCTCCGCGTTCCGCGTGACGCTGGATATGGAACGGGCCGCGCAGAAAGATAAGGCCGACGACGCGGAAGACGTAAGCGGCCCGCAAAATATAGAAGGCGTTCGCATTCTTTTGGCGGAGGATAACGAGCTAAACGCCGAAATCGCGTCCGCGCTCCTGACGGAATGCGGCGCGGAGGTGGAACACGCGGAGGACGGTCAAATCGCGCTGGAACTCTTTGAAAAGTCGCCGCCCGGTTATTATCAGGCCGTGCTCATGGATTTGCGTATGCCCAACAAAAACGGGTTCGAGGCGACGGAGGCCATCCGGAAACTGCAACGCGCCGACGCGCATACCGTGCCCATTATCGCTATGTCGGCGGACGCGTTCGCGGAGGACGTGCAACGCTGTCTGGCGGCGGGGATGAACGCGCACGTGCCCAAGCCGATTGACATGGACTTGTTGCTAAAAACTTTAAGCAAATATCTGTAAGCTCCGTGAAAACGCTTTGCGCTCTCCGGACAAATCCGCGCTCAGACGGGAGGCTGTCATTCAATGGGCAAAAACATCAAAAAAGGCGCCGCGTTTCTTGCGGCGCTGACGCTGGCGGTTATCCTGTCCGCTTGCGGCGCCGAACCGGAACGCCGGGTCATTTGTATCGGACACAGCGACACGACCAGCAATCTGATTCACATCTCCTTGGAACATTTCGCGCAGGCCGTGGAGGAACGTACCGCCGGACAGGTGGAAGTGCGCGTGTTCGCCGCCGAACAACTGGGGACTAACGCGGAAATGGCGCGTATGGTGGAGATGGGGAAGCTCGACGCGATGATGATGCCGGCGGGACAACAGGCGACGCTATGCCCTAAATTCAAGACGCTGGGCTTGCCGTTTCTGTTCGCGGACTACGCGCACGTCTACCGGGTTCTCGACGGGCCAATCGGACAGGAATTGCTGGAGGGATTGGAACAGCATAACATGAAGCAACTCGCCTACTGGGAAAACGGATTGCGGCAGATGACGAACAGCGTGCGGCCTCTGGAAAAGCCGGACGATTTACAGGGCCTGAAATTCCGCACGCCGCAGGACGCCATGACGGTGGCAATCTTTGAGAATTACGGGGCAAGCGCGTCGCCTTACGCCTTTTCGGAACTGTATCTGGCGTTACAGCAGAAACTTTTCGACGGACAGGAAAACCCCGTTGCGAATATCTACGCCAATCGCTTTCAGGACGTGCAACGGTATTTGGACATGATGAATTATCAGTATCAGCCGAAAACGTTGTTGTTTTCCCTGAAAACATGGAACAGTCTCCCGGGCAAAACGCAAAAGATTCTGCTGGAATGCGCGAAAGAGTTTGGGGACGAACACCGCCACGCGGTATCGGACAGTGAAGAGCGAATGCTTGTGGAACTGGAAGCGGACGGCATGGTAATTGGCTACCCGGATACGGGGCCGTTTATCTGGGCCGCGGAGAACGTCTATAAGGACTTCTTTTCGGAAAACGACTGGGCCGAAGATTTAGTGCGCCGTATCCGGGAATTGGAGTAACGGACCGGGGCGGGGATTTAGCGCGCCGGATACTGGGAATTGGAGTGACGGAAAAGCCTTTGTTGAAGGGAAAAGCGTCCGTTTCAATGCGCCGCCTGGTATGCGCGGCCTAATTCGCGCAGTTCGTCAAGGTCACGGAGTTGTCCCTGACGCAGATTTCCGATACCGTCATCAAAAATCAGCGTCCGGTCGGGCAGAACGTCGCACAGTTGCGGCAAATCCGCTAAAACGCGCCCGACGGCATCGACGTAGACCGCGGAACGCTCCGCTACATCCGCGGAACTGTACAGAATAATGCGCTTTTCGTCTAGTTGCGTCACGTCGGAAACAATGCCGTCAAGCTCTAACGTATAGAGCAGTTTTCCGCTCTTGCGGTCGTGAATTTCGGGCGTCTCCCGGAACGGAAACTCTACCGTGTAGTCGTCGGTCTCGAATATCTGATACATATCAGGGTCAGGAGCGGGTTCTTCCGCCGTGGAGAGCAAATCGCCGTCGAACGCGGAATAGCGGTAAACAGTCCCGTCGTTATAGGTGCAGACACGCGTTTCCATGCCCTTATTGCGCTCGTATTCCTGTTTATACATTTGCTCCATGTCGGGGAGTTCGCGGGAAGCGTAAACGGCGCCGTCAGGGTGGATAATCTGAAACCCTCTAGGGCTGATGAGCATAGCGGAACTGCGGTCGGCGGTCACATGGGCCTGCGTGTGCTGATAAACGGAATCGTAAGAGAACAAATACGCGTCGGGGCGGCGCTCGGAATGGAGAAGCTGTACGGACGGCGTATCGCGGTTGGCGAAGAGAACATAGTCTCCGGCGACGGCGGCGAAGTCAATCGCGGCGTCGCGGGTAAAGTCGGCGATTTGCACAGCGTTTTCGTCGAAAAGTACACATCCGCCGTCGCCTGTTTGAACTAGCGTCAGATTCCCGGCGCGGAAATAGTTCACAATATCGAACATGGCATAGGCAAGCGGCGTTTCCGCGAACGTCTCCGGGTCAAGGCGGTTCAGGGTGGTGACGGATGAAATGCAGATTCCCGCGCCGTCAATCCGTAAGTGCATGGGCGTGCGACTTTGGGCGCTCATGGCGTCGAGCTGGCTCATGCTGAAAAGGACAAGCTGTGATTCGCCGTTTGTACGGTTGGCGACAAAGGCGAACAGCCCCCGGATGAATCCGCCCTCAAAGACGGTATAATCCGACGCCGGAATCAGCGGGAGAACGTCGCCGCTTTCGATACCAAAGAGAGACAAACTTCCGTCGTCGAAACTGGCGGCGAGCCATGTTCCCCCGGCGTCAATGGCAAGGAGGGCGAGCGTAGAACGGGAAAAGGTTTCGTTAGGGTCCACGCGCTGACGCTTGCCGTCAAAGGAAACCGTATGCCGTACGTCGCCCGTATGGGAATCGCAAATGAGCGCCTCCGTAGCGTCCTTGTAGACGGTGGCGACGGTATCGCCATCAGCGGAGAGTACAACCGCTGTCGCGGGATGTTCGTTGCTCCAGAGGGTACGGTTTTCGGCGAAGCTGTACGCGCTCAGACCGTCGGCGCCCGCGTATAACATGGTATCGGCGTCGCGGAAAACGTAGCCGGACAGCGGGGACGGCTCCGCCGCAAGCGAGGCGAGTTCCCG
>JAFSOM010000395.1 GCA_017447005.1 Oscillibacter sp. | reverse complement strand
TCGCCGGATTCCGGAATTTCCAGATAGCGGCTCCAGTCCACAAGATTATTATTTCTGTCCAGCGCCTTGACGGTGCCGCCCGCCGGGGCCAAGAGGTAATACACCGTGCCCGGGCGCGTCATCTGGAACCACATCTTGACACTGCTTTCGCCGGGGGTGAACACCGGCGCGCCGTTGATAAAGCTGGGCGCCGCGCTGGAACGGAACAGGCGCGTCATTTGAAACGGATTCGGAGAATTAATTTCCTGTACGCTCCCGTACGCGTTCAGCGTTTTCAATTGGCTTTGCGTCAGATTCGCCGCGAGGTTGAGCAGGCTGGACGCCGACGCCGTAACCGCCGTAACGGAGAGATTCACTTCCCCGTCCCACAGTTTGCGGTTGGTGTCCCCGTCCACTTCCAGAAAGCGCACGGCGTACTCGTACACGCGTCCGTCCTCCAACGCGTTCAGCGTGGGAACCGTGCCGCCCGTGTACAGACAGAGGTGGACGTGCATACTCTGTCCGGCTACGCCGCCGTCGGCGTTGTCGAGCACAATCACGGCTCCCTCTCCGCCGTCGCCCATGGGACTTTGCAGTTTCACCCAAGGTTGGTCGTAGACGATGGACGAGGACGGACGGCTCCGGCGGTAAACCTCAAAGCGGCTTGTGGTGTCAAGCCAGAACAGCAAATCCCATGCGGCGTCACTCCCGGCCCGCGAGACCGCTACCGGCTCCGCGCTGAACGCTAAATCCACTTCCGACACGCCGGAGGGGTACGCGTTCTCTTTGAGCGTGACTTCCTTGAAGAGCAGTTGCGCGGGCATGGTGGAGAAGGTATCGGTTTTCAGCGACTTGATAATATTCGGGGATTCGGCGAGGTCGGAAATGTCCTGAATCATAAAATAATACGTTTTCCCGCCGAGGAGACGTAAGGCGCTGTCGCGGTCGGTATCGTCGGTCGTGGGGAACGTCAGGACAAGTTTCCCATCGTCCCACGCCACGGTCGCGTTACGATAATCAATCAACCATTCGGTATCGTCGGGCGTGTCGGGGTCGTAATTCGACACGCGCTCCGCGGCGGGGGCGTTGTTGACGTACAGCGTAATCGTATCGCGCAGGAACGCGGCGAGCGTCTCCTTGGCGGCGGCGCGTCCGTTATCGCTTTTCGCGCTCGTCACGGCGGCATAGAGGTCGGCGAGCACTTCCCCCGTCGAGAACCGCCGGATGCCTTCGCTGAATACAAGCCGGATATTGGTATCGGCGTAAGGCGTCTCGGGGTGGCCGTCGGGGTACATGGAGGTTTCCACTTCAACCGTCGGCGGCTGATTGTCCAGCGTGTAGACGGTGAGCATACACACGCCGCGGGGGTTCACGGACGCGGTTTCGCTGTCGGGCTTGCCCGTGCGGAACTCCGAATGGTTGCCCGCGCTGTCCTCCGCCACATACCAGACATCATAGGCTTTCTGCGAGGTCAGGCCCGTGATTTGGAACGTCCCGGAGGCGTTCGCGTGGGCGTTGGCCTTGCCCTTTTGCAGTCCGCCCAGACCCTTTTTCACTTGGTCGACGGCGTAATCTACCGTAATGGCGCCGCCGCCCGTGGGAGGCGTGGGAAACTTCGCCCCGCTTTCCACGGCTACCCAGTACAGGGAGGCGTTCTCGTTGAGGCTGTATTTCAGCGTGACGGAACGTTCCTTGACGCTGTCGGGCGCCGGAGCGCTGAGGAATACGGGCGCGGTAGTGTCCGAGGTCGTGAACGAAATGCGGTAAATGTAGGACGCGGCGGTGAAACCGGCGTTGGTGAGCCATAAGTCAAGGCCGTACTCCGCTTCGTCCTCCAGTCCGCTCAACGTGATAAGGTCGGCTTGATTTGCGCCTAAAATCATCATGCTGTTTTTTTCGCTCTTGGGCAGGTTGCCGGAGGCGAACTGCGCGGCGGTGGCGTATCCGCCGCTGTTATACTTATAGAGCGCCCAGTAAAGGCGGCAGGAACGGTCGGCCATGACCCGGACGCGAACCATCGCCGAATCCGTCACGCTCTTCGTATTTTCGCTGATAGCCGGATAGCCGCTGACGAACTGCGGCGCGTCCGCGCTCGGCGCCGACGGCTTCAAGGTTTTCGCCGGACTGAGCGGCTTATTGTCCGCGCCTAGCGCCATCAGCTTTACATGGTCGACAAGGGCGGTCTCGCAGGGGATAACGGCGGTCTGGCGTCCGGCTTTAGCGTCGAGGTCGGACAGGCCCAGCAGTTGACCGCTCCCGTCGTAAGCGGCGCAAAACGCGCCTTGGACGCGCTCTATATCGGCTTCGGCGGCGTCCTCATGGTACCAGCAGGTCAGGGATACGCCTTCCTTATCGTCACGGAGATAGCCGTCGAGCAAGGGCGTATCGTCGGCGGCGCGGGCCGCGACGCACAGGCAAAGGCATAGCAGCGCCGCCCATAGCGGACAACATCGCAATAGTTTGTTTATCACATGGGATTCCTCCTTTCGGAAAATGTACAGGATGTGGGGCTGAAATTGTAAAATGATGGAAGTTTCATAAGAAACGCGGCGTCCTTGCGGCGGAAAAACCGTCGCCGGGACGCCGCCGTCCTTGTTTTGTTATCGTCGCCGGGGAAAGAACCCCTCCCCCTGTCCCCCTCCCCTTTCAGGGGCGGGGGAACGAACTTTAAAAGCGTTTCAAGTCCCGTAAGTCCTCCCTGAAAGGGGGAATTTAGGGGGGTTCCGCGTAAGGACAATGACATTACATCTTTTGCCCCCCTCTGTCGCCTTACGGCGACATCTCCCCCCGTTCCGGGGGGCGACTTTTTGCCGCAACCCCGGAAGGCGTTTAAAGATTGCGCTGTCAGTGTTTGCCTTCCCCCGCATTGCGGGGGAAGGTGGCGCGCAGCGCCGGATGAGGGCGAATGACGATACGGCGCGGAGATTATCGGCTGTCTCTGGTGGTGCCGTCCCAATCGGGTGTCAGTTCGATAAGCGGCGTGGAGATATAGCCGTAAATCGGTTCGCCCTTATCGTCAACGTCAACCTGCGTGGTCAACTGTACGATACGGATGGATACGGTCAGCGGCGAGCCGCGCACGTTGCTGTACTGGTCGCACAGGTCGGACGAGAACGTCAGGAAGGTGCCGTTCTCCGCGTGGTCAAGCCGGAACTCTATGGTCAGGGTTTGCTTTCCGATTTGACTTTCGTCGTCTTCCATGAGGCTGATTTGCGTGGAGGAACGGGTCTGCATGAGGGACGCCACGGCGCGGAAGTTCTCATACTCGGGAAGTTCGCGCAACGAACTGATAATCGGGCCGCGGTCAACCTGACGCAATGTCGGCGGGGAGGTGGTGTCGTCGCTGTGGTAGAGGTACTCGTTGAACGTTAAGGAAATACGCCCACTGCAAGTATTCTGCACGATGCCGTCCACAACGTCCATTGTCAGCGTATTTTGGATGGCCTTGACAATCGGCGCGTCGCTGTCGACGAGCGTCAGGGGGTAGATACATCGGAAGGCGTCGCCGGAGCCGGACGGACTTTGCCCGACCGCTAGGAAGGCGTACTGCGCCCGCTCTGACATGGGATATTCGCTGGCGTCCACGACATATCGCTGTCCCACGTCAACGGGCACGCCGTGTCCCACGCCTATGATAGTGCCGGCGGTGTTCGACGACGACGCCCGGATATACTCGGCTAGCTGGTCCTTATAAGCCTGCGTGGCGTACTTGTCGAACACGCAACCCTGACCGCCGTCGTCGGCGCTGGCAAGGTTCGTAGCGAGGGCCTGCAAAACCGTGGAAATGCCCGCGTAACTGGCGAAGTTATCCGGCGGGTCGGCGTCGCCCGTGGGGTCATTGTTCCAGAAGGCGCGGCTCAACAGACTGCTCAACGCCGAAGAGTTGTAGTTGACAATCATAAAGTCGACGGTTGCGCGCTTGTCCGTGGAGACGTTGACAATCGGGTTTGCGAGGTCGAGCGTGAGTACGGGACGCTGAATTTCCAGCGTGGTAAAGCGGAAAATCTGCGCGTAGGGCGAATACGTCTGACCCGTGCCGCGGATGACGAAGTAGGCGAAGTAATTCGTCTCGGGCAGCAGTCCGTCAACAATGGCGGTGACGGTGCCCGACGTGATGGGAACGTATCCGGTGATGATTTCCGGGTTGTCGTACTCCGGATTCACGATTTCCAGATACGACGGGACGGAGACGTAGAACGGCGCCAAATGAATGCTGTTGCC
>JAFSOM010000394.1 GCA_017447005.1 Oscillibacter sp. | reverse complement strand
GCTATGCGTAACAAGCGCGTCAAATATCCGGGTAGCGGATGGCGGTCACGACGCGGCGGACGCCGTTCCGGTCCTCCATGCTCTCGATTTCCCCGAAACCGTTCTCGCGCAGAATCCGCCCCACCGGGATGGACTGGTCAATCCCGACCTCAAAGAAAATCCGTCCGCCCGGATACAGCGCGTTCCTCCATTTCCCCGCGATTGCGCGGTAGAACTCCAAGCCGTCCGCGCCGCCGTCAAGGGCTAAATGTGGCTCATAGTCGCGGACAGAGACATCAAGTCCCGCGATTTCCCCGCTGGCTATGTAGGGCGGATTGCACACGATACATTGAAACAACCCAATCCGCCTGTCGGGATTCTCCAACGCGTCCATGCGGACGGGAACCACGCGCCCGCTGAAGGAATTGCTCCAAATGTTCCGGCTGCACAGTTTCAAGGCGGCGTCGGAAATGTCGCCAAGCACGATTTTGATTTCCGGGACTTGCGACGCGATAGCCAATCCCACGCAGCCGCAACCCGCGCATAAATCCAACACCCGGCACGCCTCCAACGTGCGCAGATATTCAACGGCCTTATCGACTAACGTTTCCGTATCGGGACGCGGAATCAGTACGCTGGGGGAGACGGCAAGCGTCAGCCCGTAAAACTCCCACTCGCCGATGATATACGCCACGGGTTCGCCGTCAAGATGGCGTTGCACTAACTCCCGCGTCCGCGCTTCAATCTCCATGGGCACATACAAACTTCCGTCACGGAACAACGCTTCTTTCGTCTTGCCCGACGATACGCACACCAGTTCCCGCGCCGACAAATCCGCCGCGATTGACCCGGCGGCCTTTAACGTCCGGCGGATTTCCAGATACAAACCACTGTAAGTTGTCGCCATGCTTTCCCTCAATTCTTGACTGTCAACGGTTTCTTCTATCCTCTCCCTTTTCGCGTTTTCTCCGTCCTTCTACCTGTCAGCGTTTGAGGGTCTCCCTGTCAGCGGTCAGCCGTTTCTCCCTGTCGGCTTTATCACTGATTCCTTTCCCTTTTTGGCGGCTTTACCACTCATCCTTTCCTTTTTCGTCGGGTATCACCAATTCCAGCGAACGTATCGCGCATTCAATCATACCGTCGTCGGGTTCGTTTGTCGTAAAGTTCTGCATCCACAGGCCGGGGGCCGTCAGGATTTGCGCCAGACGGTTTTCCTGCACGTGACGCCCCACCCAGCGGTTAAACTCGTAGGTAATCCCCACCACTAACGGCAACAGCAACAGGTGGACTAACGTCCGCAACCACGCGTTTGTGACGGGCCAGATACCGAATACCACGCCGGAAACCAGTATCGACACGAAAATCACGACGAACAGAAAACTTGTCCCGCAACGCGGATGATGACGCGATTGTACGCGCACGTTTTCCACGGTCAGCGGCAATCCGGCCTCGTAACAGAAAATCGTCTTGTGCTCCGCGCCGTGGTACTGGAACACGCGGTAGATGTCCTTCTGCTTGGACGCGAACATCAGATAGAGCATAAAAATCACGATTTTCAAAAGGCCCTCAAGGAAATTGCGTCCCCACAGCGGAACGCCCGGGAAAAAGTGAAGTAACGCGCCCGTCAGGAACGTCGGAAGCATGAGGAACAGAAACAGGCTCATGCCAATTCCCAGTATCACCGCAAAGGCGATAACCAACCCTTCCAGACGCTTGCTCGGGATATGCGCTTCCAGCCACTGGTCAAACTTGGAGGGCGGCGCGGCGTCGTCCTCGTCGGGGTAGAACTCGGCGGAGTACATCAGCGCCCGGACGCCCTGCACCATCGCCGATAAGAAATTCACCGTGCCGCGAATGAGCGGGACGCCTAACACGGGATAACGGTCTTTCACAAGTTTCAGCGTCTCGACTTTCTCCACAAGCTCGCCGTTCTGGTCGCGGACGACGATTGCCTGTTTTTCAGGGCCGCGCATAAGGATTCCTTCAATCAACGCCTGTCCGCCGATACTGGTACGGAAGGCGCAAGCCTGTTTTTCGTCCATAATCTACCTCCCTGCCGGACAGTATAGCGCTATCCGGCGCAAAAGTCAAACAAATGTTTTATCGCCGCGCCGCCCGAGGAAGTGACGCGGCGCAAAATCTCACAGCCGCCCGACAGGCCGGAAATCGCTATCCAAGAGCATGACGCGAAGCGTCGCCGCGCCCGTCAAGAGGTCAAGCGCAAGCGTTCCGGCGTTCGCCTGTACGTTGCGCAAAGTTACGGTCACAAATTTTCCCTTGGCGTCGAAGTACGCAACCGCCAGCGTCGCGGGGCCGGGATTGGTCAGCGTGACGGACAGTTTTCCGTTCTCTATCTTGACGGAGGTTATCGCATACGCAACGGGCGCGGCGTCTTTGTCGGTAAAGTATCCGGGCGCGTCCGGCGGATTGTCAATCCGGGCGTATTCCTCATTTCTATGACTTGTATCATACGTTGTTCCATTGCCGCCGACAAGAGCCTTACAGCCATTAAACATCTCTTCACTGTTAGTGCTGTTAGTTACAGACGCAGTTGTGAATTTGTCGGAAACGTATATTGTTTTCAGTTCAGAACATCCCTGAAATATTCCCTTCATATTCGCAACGTTGGCGGTATCAAAATGGGATACATCCAGTTCCGTCAACTTGCTACAGTCGAGAAACATATACATCATATTCGCAACCTTAGCGGTATCAAAATGGGATACATCCAGTGCCGTCAACCCGCTACAATTCCCAAACATCTCCCACATATCCGTGACATTGGAGGTATCAAACGAGGAGACATCCAATTCCGTCAACCCGCTACAAACCCTAAACATGTCCCGCATACTCCCGACGTTAGAGGTATCAAAATTGGACAAATCCAATTTCGTCAATCCGCTACAATTCCCAAACATCTGTCTCATATTCCAAACCTTGGCGGTATCAAACTTGGACACGTCCAGCGCTTCCAATCCGCTACAACTGGAAAACATAACACTCATATTCGTAACGTTGGCGGTATCAAAATGGGACACATCCAGCGCCGTCAACCCGCTACAGCCCCCAAACATAGAACTCATATTCGTGACGTTAGAGGTATCAAAATGGGACACATCCAGCGCCGTCAACCCGCTACAACCCCCGAACATATCACTCATAAGCGTGACGTTGGCGGTATCGAAGTGGGACACATCCAGTGTTGTCAATCCGCTACAACTTCTAAACATGGAAGTCATATCCGTGACGTTTGCGGTATCGAATTGGGACACGTCCAATGCCGTCAATCCGCTACAGGACTGAAACATATAGCTCATACGTGTGACATTAGCGGTATCAAGATGGGACAAATCCAGCGCAGTCAACCCGCTACACTCGGAAAACATCTGACCCATATGCGTGACGTTGGCAGTATCAAAATGGGACAAATCCAGCGCAGTCAAGCCGCTACAGCCAGAAAATATACGGGACATATCTGTGACGTTAGCAGTGTTAAAATGGGACAAATCCAGTGCCGTCAATCCGCTACAGCCCCCAAACATAGAACTCATATCTGTGACATTGGCGGTATCAAAGTGGGACACATCCAGTGTTGTCAACCCGCTACAGCCAGAAAACATATGAGACATATCTGTGACATTGGCGGTATCCAAATTTTGAATATTATCCACACGCTCTAGTTTCTTGCAACCATTAAACCAGTACGCTGTAGAGGTCGGGCTGATTTTATCCGTAAAGTTTACAACGTTGACGGATTCCCCCTCATTGTACCACGGTTCATAAGGATATTTGTCATAGGTTGCCGTCAAATCGACAGGATACGTTTTCATGACGGCGCGCCCGGATTCCGTCGCGTCGCCGTACTGGAAAACGAGTTCGCCGTCCTCGTAGAGAATCGCGTACACGTCCGCCGCGCTTAATTCGGCGGTTTCCGCGTCCGTCGCGTAAGCGCCCGCAACGAGCGCAAGCGTGAGCGCAAACAGCGCCGCAACGATACCAAACGCACGTTTTTTCATGTCGCATTCCTCCTTATTACTTGCCGCTCTCGGGAAGGCTGATTGTCACGACCGCGCCGCCGCCCTGCGCGTTGCCTATCGTGAAGGCGCCGCCGTGAAGTTTTACAATCTCGTCGCACACCGCCAGCCCAATACCGCTTCCCCGCGCTTTCGACGAGCCTTTATAAAACTTCTGCTTGATGAACGGCAGTTCCGCTTCCGGAATCCCCGGGCCGTAATCGCGCACCCGGATGACCTGCATACCGTTTTCGCGGTTCAGGGATACGCTGATTCGCTTCCCCGCGCCGCCATGCTTCGCGCCGTTGTCGAGCACGTTGCAGAATACTTGCTTAATGCGTTCCGGGTCGCCGGAAATCGGCGGGAAAATCTCGTCCTCGCCGGAAAACTCATAGTCCAGCGTGATTCCCTCCTGCTTGAACAGTTCGCGGTAGGTGAAAATCGCGTCCTCCAACTCCGCCTGCAAGTCTACCGTTTCGATGTGAAGCGTAAAGCGTCCGTCCTCCATCTTGGAGAACTCTAAAAGCTCCTCCACCATATTCGACAGCCGCCGCGTCTCGTTCAGGATAATGCGAATCCCGCGCCGCATTTGCATGGGGTCTCCGGTGGGGTCCTCCAGAATCGTCTCGCCCCAGCCGTTAATCGCCGTCAGCGGCGTGCGGAGTTCATGTGAAACTGACGAAATGAACTCCGTTTTCATCTTCTCATTCTGCCCGATTTTCAGCGACATATTGTTAATGCTCTCCACGAGTTCGCCTAATTCGTCGGAGTAGGTTTTCTCGATACGGTAGCCATAGCTTCCGTCGGAAATGCGTTTCGCCGCTCCGGTGACTTCCGCCACGGGTTCCACGACGTTGTTGATGAAAATCAGGTTCGACGCGAGCACGATACCCATACACGCCGCGACAACCAGCGTAATCGCGGCAACCGCCGTAATCACCTGTCTGTCCACCTGCCGCAACGACGTGACCACGCGCATGACGCCCTGCACGCGTCCGTTGTAGACTAACGGATGAGATACCGCCATAATATTTTCGCCCGTCTCGGGGTCGGCGCCCTGAAACGCCGTCATGCGGTTATCGGACAAAGCGCGGCTGATGTCGTCGGTACCGGGGGTCGTGCCCGCCGTCAGTCCCGACGTGGAAACCACGATACGCCCGCGGCTGTTGATGAACTGCAACTCGACGCGGTCTTTGTCCTCGAAACGTTCCGTGGACTGCACCGCCTTCTGATAGTAGCTGTTGAAGCCGCTGCTCATGAAGTATTCGTTGAAGGAATTTGCGATAGCCTGCGCCCGCGATTCCAAGCCCTTCTGCATGGAGCCGAAGTAATAGCTTGAAATCCCCGCCGAAAACAGAATCACGGTCATCATGAGAATGACGCATACGGGCGCGACGGTGTTCGTAATCCAACGGCGGCGCAGTCCGGTTAAGTGCGGCAACGCCAATCCCGGCGCGGCGGCGTCCGGCGTTACGGCGTCCGGGACGCGCTTTCTAAAATGCGCCGGAACGCGCTTTATAAAGTTCAGAATCCCCATTTGTACCCATAGCCCCATACGGTCGTGATGTAGTTCGGCGCCTGTACGTTGTCCTCAATTTTGAGGCGGAGACGGCGGATGTTCACGTCAACGATTTTCAAATCGCCGAAGTAATCCTGTCCCCAGACGCGGTCAAGAATCTCCTCACGGGAAAGCGCCTTCCCCGGATTTTCCATGAAAAAGCGCATGATGGAATATTCCACTTGCGTCAGCTTAATGCGTTCGCCGTTCTTTTCAAGGGTACGGTTGCGGGTGTTCATCAGGAACGGCGGCTGACGGATTTCCCCGGAGTGCGCCAGGTCCTCCCCGCCCGAACGACGGTAAAGCGCGTCCACGCGTGCGGTCAGTTCCGCCGGGGAAAAGGGTTTCGTGACGTAATCGTCCGCGCCGGTCATCAGGCCCGTGACCTTGTCCATTTCCTGCGAACGCGCCGTAAGCATGATGATTCCGATACGGGCGTTGGTGGCGCGGATACGGCGGCAGACTTCAAAGCCGTCGATTCCGGGGAGCATGATGTCAAGCAACGCGACGCGGGTGTCGGGGTGCTCTTTGAGACGTTCCAGCGCGGCCTCTCCGGTCTCGGCCTCTATCACGTCGTAGCCCGCCCGCCGCAAGTTGATTACAATGAAACTGCGGATACTGGATTCATCCTCTAGCACTAGAACTTTTCTCATAACCGTTCTCCTTTCCGCCTTCTATCGTGTGAGATGTGACCGCTTGCCATGGACGCAAGAAAGTTGTTCCGTCGACCTTGTTATTCAGATTACGCTTTCAAGTTTACCCTTCCCCCGGAACGGGGGAAGGTGGCGCGCAGCGCCGGATGAGGGCAAGTTTCATTTTGCCTATCGACAATAAGGGCGAATTTGATTCAGCGTAACGCGGTCAGTTATCGGACGTGAGCCAATCTTCCCGGACAATCAGACTGAACGCGGAACGAAGCTCTTCTTCCGTTATGGAGAATCCCAAACCGCCGCTAACGTCCGGGAGTTCGGCGGTATAGATGATTTCGGTACGCCGCCCGATGATGAAACGGTTGCCGCGCGCGGCGCGCATATCCCGCCCGGAACCGCTCAACGCGGAAATGCGTAAAAACGGCTGGGCGCTTCCGCGCAGACAGAACGTAACGGACGCTTCCCCGGCGGATACCGTGCGGTACGCGAAAAACTGGTCAAGCCACGCCGCGGGAATGCGTAAATACCACCCGTCGTCGATGTTGTGATAGGTGCACAGGGGCGCGACGGATTCTCCGGTGAGGTCAAATTGACGCCATTCAATCAGGCGGTAGAGCGGGTCGCCCGTGGGACTGCTGGGAAGCGGAATCGAACGGGGCGTTTCGGTAATGCCGTCGCTGTTAAAATCAGTCGGGTAGAGGGAGCAAAACGGACTGATTTCCCCGGAAACCCCGGTGGTCTGGTCAATGACGATATTCGCAATTTCCCCGCCGCGCAACGTGAGAATATCCGTGACGGCCATGGACTGGTCGGTGACGCCGCTGATAAAAACCGCCGGTTCCCCGTTGCGCAAGGCCCCGGAACGCACGCGCCCCTGTTGACTGAGTTCCGCCATGCTGGAGGAAATGCGGATGTAGGAGCGATTGAACAGACTGCCGTCTTCCTGCCAACTGTAGTAATCCGCGACGCCGTCGCCGTCCTCTCCGGCGCGGAGTACGAGCAATTCCTGTTGCCCGTCTTCGTTGAGGTCAAAGGCCAAATATTTTACGTAATCGGTTCGCACGAGGGGGCGCGTCTCCCCGTCGGCGCTGGTGTAAATTTCCAGTACCTGCAATTCCGCCGCCGCTTTCCAGCCCACCGCAATTTCCATGCGTCCGTCGTTGTTCATGTCCACATAGTTGATACTGTAAATCGCCGTGCCGGAGCCTTCGATTTTGGCGGCAAGGCGGTAACTGTCCTCTTCGGAAGTGAAGATACAGATTTTCAGGGGCTTTTCGTCGGTAGGATTGCGGAAAAACGCAACGGCTTCTTCTCTGCCGTCGCCGTTGAGGTCGATGAGCTGTACCGACTGGATATTGGAGCCGGATGTAGGCGCGGCGTACTCGGCGCCGCCGCTGAGAAT
>JAFSOM010000393.1 GCA_017447005.1 Oscillibacter sp. | reverse complement strand
GTCCGCGTACAGCGTCAGGGCGTTCACGGCGATTCGCTCCCGTTCCGCGTCTCATTCGCGCCGGAGGGGTTACGCGCCCCGGGCGTATTCCCTAAGTCGTGCGTACCGCGAACATTGCGCAGACGATTCGCGCCGTTCTCATGGTCGCCGGGGATATTCCGTTCAGGGTTCGCGGCGGGGGCGGCGTCCTTCTCTAAACGGACGCTCCCGCTGGCGTCGTACTCCGCGCTCGTGCGCACACTGCTTGCGCCGTGACGCTCCCTCTGCAACGCCGCTTTCCGCGCCTTGCGTTCCTCACGCGTTTTCGCCCGCTGACGGGCGTTCTGCTCCTCCGTCGGCTCCTGCATGAACAGCGCGTAGAGAATCCACAGTACGCAACCCGTCACAACGCACATGTCCGCGACGTTGAACGTGGGATAGGCGGGCCAGAATAACAGGTGAATCATGTCCACGACGTAGCCGCGGAAAACGCGGTCAACCAGATTCCCCATGCCGCCGCTGAGAATCAGGAACGCGGCGAAAACGCCTACCGGATGTTGAATCAGCCGCAGGGCCAGCGCCGACGCCACCGCGACGACGATACATCCCGTGACGACAATCAGCGCCCAGCGCATACCGGAAAAGAGTGACCACGCCACGCCGTAATTATGCACGCAGTTCAATTCCAGCAGGTTTCCGAGCAACGGCGCGGTTTCGCCGAGGGTCATGTTAGTTGAAACCCAGTGTTTTGTCCACTGGTCCAGAGCGAACAGGGCCGCCGAGACCAGAAAAGAAATGAGATACAAAAGCATGAAAAAGTCGCTCCTCCCTCCCGCCGCGCCGCCGGACAGCGGGACGTTCCGCGACAACGGAACCCCCGTCGGGCTGGACAGTGGTTTTACTTGCCTGTCATTTTACATGATTTCCGGCGGGAATGCAACCGTGATTTGGTAAAAAGCCTTCCTTTTTTCCTCCGCGACGCCATTTCAGGCCCTTTCGCCGCCCGGCGCAAAAACTTTTTGGAATCTTTGCGGAATAGTGGTTGACAAAACGGAAACAACTGTGGTATACTATGCCCCAGTCCGAAGATGTTTCCCGTTGCCCGTCCCGCCAACAGGCGCGGCATATGGAAATATTTGGAGAGGTGTCCGAGCGGTTGATGGAACCGGTCTTGAAAACCGGCGACGTGCTTTCCACGTCCGTGGGTTCAAATCCCACCCTCTCCGCCAGTACCCGTTTATAACGCGCAATGCAGAAGTACCCAAGAGGCCGAAGGGGCTCCCCTGCTAAGGGAGTAGGCTGGTTAAAACCCGGCGCGAGGGTTCAAATCCCTCCTTCTGCGCCACAAACGGGAACCCCTGAAATTACCGGAAACCCGGTGATTTCAGGGGATTTTCCAACGAAGGGAGCGATTCCGTGACCCGATTACCCGACAGTTCCTCCGAAAATCCGAACCCGGCGCGGAACGTTTCTTTCCGCCGCCGCGCCGCCCGGATTGCGTCCCGTGATTTCCGCGCCGCCCGGGGTTCGTTTCGTGACTCCCGCGCTGTCCGGATTCTTTCCCGCGCTTTCCATGCCTTCCGGATTCCTTTTCGTCCGTTCCACGCGTCCCGGCTTTCCGGTTACGCGTTGCGGATTGCGCCGCTTTCGCTCTGTCTGTCCATACTCCTGAGCGGCTGCGCGCTCTTTTGGGAAGAGGACGAGTTTGACCGTGAGGACGGAAGCCTGATTCCCGTCGAAGAGCAACAGGAGCAATCGCCGCCCGAACCCGAACCGGAACCCGTCCCGACAAATCTGCCCTCGCGTTTCGCACTGGCGTATGAGGCGGAAAAATCCATGGACCCGTACCTCTGCCCGGACGGGCCGCAACAGGTCATTACGTCCCTGATGTACGAGGGCCTCTTCCGTCTGGACGACCAGATGGAGCCGGAAAACTGCCTGTGTGAGCGGTATACCTGCAACGAGAAATTCACGTCCTATACGTTCAATCTGCGCTGGGAAGTGGCCTTCTCCGACGGCACGTTCCTGACGGGCGCCGACGTGCGCAGAGCCTTGGAACGGGCGCGGGAATCCGACCGCTACCGTAACCGCCTCGCCCGGATTACGCAAATCACCTCCGACGACATGACGGTGACGATTAAGTTAAGCGCGCCGAACAGCGGTTTTCCGGCCCTGCTGGACGTGCCCATCTGTAAGGCCGGGAAAGGACGCGCTCCGCTCGGCACCGGCCCCTATCGCTATAACCTCGACGACGACGGCCCCTGCCTGACGCCGAACGAAAACTGGTGGCGCGGTCAGCGGCGGCCCGTACAGCGTATCGCGCTTGTGGATGTGGGCGCCTCCTCCCTGCTCTACCGCTTCAGTACGCACGACGTGCAACTCATGGCGGCGGACTTCAGCACGGGCGTTTCCATCGGCGTCACGGGGGATATTCGCTACGCCGACGCGCCGACAACCGATTTACATTATCTCATATGCAACACGGCGGCCCCATGGCCTATGAACATGCTCGCGTTCCGTCGCGCTTTGATGGTCGGCCTCAACCGCGAAAGCCTTGTCAGCGCGTTTCTGTCCGGTCACGGTCAGCCGACGCAGTTTCCCGTTAGCCCGCACTCCCGCCTGTATCCCACGGACTTGGAAACCGATTATTCCGTCGAGACTGTCACGGGACTGTTGAAGGAAATGTGGTATGAGGGGAGCCGTACATTAAAATTACTGGTCAATTCGGACAACAGTTTCAAAGTGTCCGTGGCGAAAGCGATTGCCGAAAACTACCGTTCCGCTGGGATTCCCGTACAGGTGCGGGCGTTGCCTTGGGCGGAGTTCCGGGAAGCCGCCCGGAACCGGGAGTTTGACCTGTGTTACTGCGAGGCGCGGCTTACGGCGGATTGGAACTTGTCGCCGTTGCTGGCCTCATGGGGGCCGCTCAACTACAGCGGGTGGTCGGATTCCCGTATGGCCGGACTGCTGGAACAGTACGTCTCCGCCTCCGACCGTGTGGACGCCATGAAAGCCCTCTGCACGCACCTGAAAGAACAGGCCCCGATATTGCCGATTTGTTTCGCCTGTAATACGGTTTTAATGCAGTCGAATGTCGTGGAAAATCTCTCCCCGACGGCGCAGGAGCCATTTTATAACCTTCAGGAATGCGTGATTCATCTCAAGCCGGTCGTGTCGGACGCCGGGGAAGCCTGACGCGTCCGGGCATTAAAGCAGGGAACTTCTTTTCCGGGAAGTTCCCTGTTGGCGTTATTCGCGCAAGAATGAAACGCGCCTCTATGATTATCGCGCCGGGGGCCAAACGGCTATATCATCGCGTCAAGGTCAAACGGCGTTTCTTTACATCTTATCGCGTCAAGGTCAAACAGCGTTTCTTTACATCTTATCGCGCCGGGGTCAAACGGCCTTCCTTTACATATCACCGCGTGAGCGTGCGCACGGTATACGGCGCGGTTTCCTGCGGCGCGTAGACCAGCCCCGACGTGACCAGCGTTTTGCCGTCCTCCGTAATCAGAACCATCTCGAAAGATTCCTTGCAGTTCCGCCAGAAACGTTCCGCCCGTTCCGCGCCCATGATAAACAGCGCCGTGGAGAGCGCGTCGCATAAGGCGCCGTCGTCGGCGATAACCGTCGCCGAAAGTATCCCGTTCCGCGCCGGACGCCCCGTCGCCGGGTCCATGATGTGCCAGTAGGTTTCGCCGTCGTCAGCGGTGAAACAGCGCTCATAGCCGCCCGACGTGACCGCCGCCTGATTGCGTACCTCTACGACGCCCGCGTAAACCGACGCGTTGAGCGGGTCACGAACCGCCACGCGCCATGGAGAGCCGTCCGGCTTACTCCCAATCGTCTGCACATTGCCGCCGAGATTCAACAGCGCCGACGTGACGCCGCGTTCGCGCAGATAATTGGCGGCCTCCCGTCCGGCGTAACCCTTCGCCACGCCGCCGAGGTCGATTTCCATGCCGTCGGGAAGCGTCACTTCGTCCCCGTTGAGGCGTATCCGGGCATAGTCCACGTTTTCGAGCAAGGCGGCGGTTTCGTCGAACGACGGCACGCGGTATTCGCCCGTTGTAAAGCCCCAAGCCTTGACAATAGGATAGATGGAGACATCGAACGCGCCGCCCGTCAGACGACACAGCGAAAGCGCGGTTTCGAGTAAGACGGCGGTTTCGTCGGAGACCGTCCCGCCGCCGTCACGGTTCAGGCGGTACAATTCGCTCTGTTCGCTGGTCGTCGACACGCGCTCTTCAATGCCCATCACAATATCCCGGGCCGCCGACAAAACGTCCTCGTCGGCGTAGGCGGAAAATTCCATAATCGTATCCATGGCGAAAAAGTCGAGCTTATGCGGCTCCGAGTTGACTTTTCCGCAAGCGGCGAACAGGAACAGCGTCAAAGAAATCATGAGCAATTTCCATTTTTTATTCATAGCGTCTCTCCTTATGTATGCGCGCAGGGGTTCGATACGGTTCACGCTTATGATAGCGGGAAAACGGCGCGGCGTCAAGATTTTTTTACGTCGTGGAGGCGTAAGCGTTTCATTTGGCGTGGCGTATGTCTCCCCCCGTTTCCGGGAAAGGATAACGGGGAGAGAATAGCGGCGGTTATTGCAGACGGATAATAATTAAATGAGCCGATGCGGGTTGTTCGCCGCATGCGTCGGGGGACAAAGTTACGGAAGTCGTGTTGCCGGACGGATTGCGCACGGTCAAAACGGCGTTCGCGCTCTCCGTCGTCACGAGCGCCGCGCCGTTCAACTGCGTTATTCCGGCGTAACGTCCGAAAATCGTATAATCCAACTCCGTATCATTCAGCGTCAGCACGAGTTGCCCGCTGTCCTTGACGGTCAATGTGAACTGCACAAGATACGTTCCGGGTTCGGCAAGCGTAAACGAACTATCGTTTGCGCGGGCAATGCCTTCGCCGCTCGACGGGCCATCCTCCGGGAAAGCCATATCATCCCCCGGCATTACCTGCGTTTCCGTCGCTTCCGTCACAATGACGTAGAAATCGGCAAATTTCGGCTTGCAGGGTTCGCCTTGCGGCCCCTGTTCACCTTGCGGGCCTTGCTCACCCTGCGGGCCTTGTTCGCCTTGCGGGCCTTGCTCACCCTGCGGGCCTTGCTCACCTTGCGGCCCCTGTTCGCCTTGCGGGCCTTGCTCACCCTGCGGGCCTTGTTCGCCTTGCGGCCCTTGCTCACCTTGTGGGCCTTGAGAACCCCTAGGCCCTGTCGGCCCCGTCAAACCGGGGTATCCCTGCGGGCCACGCGGCCCACGCGGCCCCATACAACCCGGCTCGCCCTGCGGCCCCATAGGCCCACGCGGCCCCGGAGGCCCCGGCATACAGCAACACCCGTCCGGACGCCGCGCATCGCATATATTACTGCCGCGGTATCGGTGAAAATCCTCGCCGCCGCGATTCAATTGGCTCATGAATCTTCCTCCCATAGAAGATTTCCGGACGCGAAAACCGCGTCCATACCAGTCTATGCCGCGCCGCCGGATATGTGACAACGCTGATTTTACGCTTTTTCGCCCGTTTTGAACAGATTTTCCTGTTTTTCCCATTCCGGCGCGTACTCCGCGCAAAAAATTAACGATTCCGAATTGACAATTCTGATTATACATGGTAAACTAAAAAATTGAGGTAATCTCTGTTTTTACCTCCGCGCATGATGAAAAACCATCACAGGACTGCTACCACGAAAGGACTGTTACTATGAAATTTACCGGCCTGACAGCGGGGGAAGTCGAGGAAAGCCGTAAACAATACGGCGCGAATACCTTGACGCAAATCCCCCCGGACCCGCTCTGGAAAAAAATCCTTGAAGGCTTCAAGGACCCCATGATTATGATTCTGTTGGTCGCTATGGCGGTTCAACTGATTCTGTTTTTCCTCAAACAGGCCGAATGGTTTGAGCCTGTGGGGATTCTTATCGCAATCATGATTGCCAACGGCGTTTCGTCGGTGAGCGAAAGCCGTCAGGAGGGCAAAGCGTCGGCGTTAAAGGCGGAGGAAGAGGCCAAGGAAGTCGCCAAAGTCGTGCGGGACGGGAAACTTCAGGAAATCCCGGCGCCGGAAGTCGTGACAAACGACATCGTGTATTTACAGGCCGGGGACAAAATTTCCGCCGACGGCGAAATCGTGGACGGTACGGTCATGGTAGACCAAGCGGTGTTGAACGGCGAAACCGAGGAGGCCGAAAAAACCGCGATTCCCGAAGGCGAAACCTATAACGTCAAGGACTTGCTCAACCGCTATTACGCCTATCGCGGCACGGTCGTGTGCGGCGGGGAGGCGTATATGCAGGTGAAAGTCGTCGGAGACCGGACTTTGTTCGGCGAACTCGCGCTGGAAGTGCAGGAGGATACCCGCGAAACGCCGTTACAGGTCAAGCTCCATCAACTCGCCAATCAGATTTCAAAGTTTGGCTATATCGGCGCGTCGGCGATTGTTATCGGCATTCTCGCAAAGTCGCTGCTGGGCGGGAACATCCCCGATAATTTCTACGGCTGGGTACGGCTCATTCTCGACGCCGTAACCGTCGCCGTGACTATCATCGTATGCGCCGTGCCGGAAGGCCTGCCCATGCTGACATCTATCCTGCTGTCGTTCCAGAGTCTGCGCATGGCGAAAGACAACGTGCTCGTGCGGAAAATCAACGGTCTGGAAACCGCCGGAAGTCTGAGCCTGCTCTACTCCGACAAAACCGGAACCATCACGGAAGGCCGCCTGTCGGTGACGGAACTCGCCACGGGCGACGGGAAAACTTTCCCCGCTATCCGCGACACCTCCGACGCGTTCGCCGGGGAACTGCTCATCGGCTTGGGCGTCAACAACAGCGCCTCCGTGAGCGACGGCAACATCATCGGCGGCAACAGTACCGACCGGGCGGTGATGGCGTATCTGTTCGCGGGCGGACTGACTGACCGGATTCCCGCGCTCAAAAACGATGTCAAGGCGTTCCGGGCGTTCGATTCCAATAAAAAATCCTCCAGCGTCACCGTGGCGCGGGACGGCGTCGCCTACACTTACGTCAAGGGCGCCCCGGAACGTCTGCTTGTCCGTTGCCGCCGCTATCTCGACGCCGACGGCAAGGAATGTCCCATGCCCGACCAGAAAATCATGCAGGACTATCTCGACGCGCAGTCGGCCCGCTCTATGCGTCTGTTAGCCGTGGCGCGTACCCCCGGAGAGAGCGACGACGGCGAACTGACGCTCGTCTGTCTGCTCAGTATCCGCGACAATGTCCGTAAAGAGGCGGTCAGCGCGATTCAGGAAGTACGCAACGCGGGCATTCAGGTCGTTATGATTACCGGAGACCGCAAGGAAACCGCCGTGGCGATTGCGAAAGAATCCGGCCTCGTCTCCTCGCCCGACGACGTTGCCTTGACTTCGGCGGAAGTCGCCGCAAAAACCGACGACGAACTCAAGGAACTTCTCCCGCGTCTGCGCGTCGTCTCCCGCGCCTTGCCCGCCGATAAGAGCCGCCTTGTACGCGTGGCGCAGGAGTTAAACCGCGTCGTCGGCATGACGGGCGACGGCGTGAACGATTCCCCCGCGCTCAAAAAGGCCGATGTCGGCTTCGCCATGGGCAGCGGTACGGAAGTCGCCAAAGAGGCCGGAGACATTACCATCCTTGACGACAATTTCTCCTCTATCGAAAAGGCGATTCTCTACGGGCGCACGATGTTCAAGAGCATTCGCAAGTTCCTGATTTTCCAGTTGACCATGAACGTCTCCGCTGTGCTCACGTGCTTTATCGGGCCTCTGCTCGGCGAAAACGTCGTCATGACCGTTATCCAACTGCTTCTCGTCAATCTCGCCATGGATACCCTCGCGGCGATTGCGTTCGGGAGCGAACCCGCGCAACAGGAATATATGCGCGAACAGCCCGTACCGCGTTCGGCAAGCATCGTCAGCAGAGATATGCTGATTCAGATTATCATCAGCGCGCTGTATATTACCTGTCTATGCCTGTCAATCCTGTTCTTCCCGCCGATTCGCAACCTCTTCGGCGACGTGGATACCACCTATTTGAAGTCCGCGCTTTTCGCAACCTTCATGATGTCCATTACCTTCAACGGCTTCAACGCCCGCACGGAACACCTGAACCCGTTCTATGAAATTGGACGCAACCGCAATTTCCTGCTGGTCATGGGTTCCATTTTCGCCTTGCAATTCGTATTCGTAACCTTTGGCGGCCCGGCGTTGAGCGTGGAGCCGTTGACCCCCGCTTCATGGCTGATTTGCGCCGCGCTCTCGTTCCTTGTCATTCCGATTGACATGTTACGCAAGTTCCTTAAGGGACAACGCGCCTGAGTAATTGCGTCATCCGTCGCGGGAAACGCGCCTGATAATATTTAGAGACATTACAGGACTATTGTAGGAGGGACTCGTTATGGCAGTAAGTTTATCTAAGGGGCAGAAAGTCGACCTGACGAAAAACAATCCCGGATTGAGCAAACTTCTCGTCGGGCTGGGCTGGGATACCAACAAGTACGACGGCGGTTACGATTTCGACCTTGACGCCGCCGCGTTCCTGCTCGGGCCGAACGGCAAAGTCACCAATGACGGCGATTTCGTGTTCTATAACAACCTCAACCACGCCTCCGGAAGCGTTGAGCACATGGGCGACAACCGTACCGGCGCCGGAGAGGGCGACGATGAGCAAATCCGCATTGACCTGAGCAAAGTCCCCGACACTATCAGCAAAATCGACTTCACCGTAACCATTTACGAGGCTGACGAACGCCGTCAGAACTTCGGACAGGTCAGCAACGCCTATATCCACATTCTCGACGAGACCAATAATCTCGAACTGATTCGCTATGACTTGGGCGAGGATTTCTCCGTTGAGACGGCAGTCGTCGTCGGCGAGATTTACCGTAACGCCGGAGAATGGAAATTCAACGCTATCGGGAGCGGCTTCAAGGGCGGCTTGCGGGCGCTGGGCCTCAATTACGGCGTAAATGTATAAGCGCGGTTGCGCATAATGGCGCCTACCCCTTAAATCCTCTCTTTCAGGGAGGAACTTACGGGATTTTGAATGCCTTGAATACTCTGTTCCCCCGCCTCTGAAAGAGGAGGGGGACAGGAGGGGGCATGGGCGATACGGCGCGGACGCGTAAGCGGCGGCTATGGACTGCGTTCCGGCGCGGATTCTGACAGGAGGGTTTTGTAATGGCAGTGAATTTGTCCAAGGGACAGAAAGTGGACTTGACGAAAAACAATCCGGGCCTGAGCAAACTTTTAATCGGCTTGGGCTGGGACGTGAATAAGTACGACGGCGGCTCCGATTTCGATTTGGACGCGTCCGTGTTCCTGCTGGATTCCAACGGCAAAGTCACCAGTGACGGCGATTTCGTGTTCTACGGCAACCTGAAACACGTCTCCGGCAGTGTCGAGCACATGGGCGACAACCGTACCGGGGCCGGAGAGGGCGACGACGAACTGATTAAAGTCGATTTGAGTAAAGTCCCCGCCTCTATTGACAAAATCGATTTCACCGTCACCATTTACGAGGCCGAGGAACGCAAACAGAATTTCGGTCAGGTCAGCAATTCCTATATCCGCGTGATGGATGAGACCAATAACAAAGAACTGATTCGCTATGACTTGGGCGAGGATTTCTCCATTGAGACGGCGCTTGTCGTGGGAGAACTCTACCGCAATCGCGGCGAATGGAAATTCAACGCCATTGGCAACGGCTATCAGGGCGGCTTACGCGCCTTGGGCCGCGATTACGGCGTCAACGTCTAACGGCGAACCGGACGGTTGACGCGCCTTTGTCGCCCCTTGGGGGGAGAATCTCACGAAGTGACAGAGGGGACGGTTCAGCATGAAATACGAGATTTTATACGGCAACGCCTTTCCGGTGATACGTTGCGAACTCGAACGCGGCGAAAGCGTCAAGGCCGAATCCGACGCCATGATTGCCATGTCCGCGACTTTGGATATTGAAGGCTCCATGGATGGGAATATCCTCGGCGGACTGGCCCGGAAATTCCTTGCCGGAGAAAAATTCTTCTTCCAGACTATCCGCGCCAATCGCGGCCCCGGAAAACTCCTGCTCGGTCATTCGTCCTTGGGCGGCATTGTGGACGTGGAACTGGACGGAAGCTATCATCTGCGCGTACAGAAAGACGGCTTTTTAGCCGCCACGCCCGGAATCACCGTTGACACCGCTATGCAAAACCTTATGCAAGGCTTCTTTTCGCGGGAAGGCTTCTTCGTGCTCGACGTGCACGGACGCGGGACAGTATTTCTGAGCAGTTTCGGCGCGATTCACGCTATCAACCTTGCCCCCGGAGAGGAAATTCTTATCGACAACGGACATTTGGTCGCGTGGCCCGACTATATGAATTATCACATTGAAAAGGCGTCAAGCGGCTGGATTTCCAGCGTGATTTCCGGCGAGGCGCTGGTTTGCCGCTTTACCGGCCCCGGCGTCGTGCTGATTCAGACACGAAAACCCGATTCCTTTCGGCAATGGCTCGAAACGATGATTCCCGTGAACCGTCAGAACAACCGCAACTAATCATAATAACCGCGCCGGAATCCGTCCGAAAGCCGGACCCGCCGCAATAATTGATAAAAACGCGCCTGAACTTCGGAGGGCGGGGACACTTTTCCCCGTCCTGTTTTCTTAGAAAGAGGTGAATTTCCATGAATCTCCAGCGAGGAATGCGGGGCAAACTGGAACAGTACGTCAACGTCGGCAAAGAAATCGCGGTATCCATGTCCGTGACAGGCGGGGACGTGTATGACTACTGCTGTTTCGGCGTGGACGCCGACGGGCAACTGTCCGACGACAGATACATGGTCTTTTATAATCAAACCGTCTCCCCCGGCGACGAAATCCGTTACGCGCCGACCGTACAGGGCGCCGTGTTTACGCTCAACCTGAACAGTCTCCCCGCCGCGATTGACAAACTTGTGTTCACGGTCTCCATCGACGGGCGTAAAGGCGTCATGGGGAATATCGCGGCCCATACGCTGGAAGTGTGGCAGGACGGAAACGCCGCCTTGCAACTGTCCATGACGGGCGCGGACTTCCTCAACGAACGCGCTATCATCTCTATGGAACTGTACCGGAAAAACGGGTGGCGGTTCTCTGCGGTGGCGCGTGGGTTCAACGGCGGCTTGGGCGATTTACTGCGTTCCTACGGCGGGGAAGAGGCCGCGTCGCAATCGACGCCCCCCGCGCCTACGCCGACGCCGAAACCCGTTCCCCCGCAACCCGCGCCGACGCCGTCAAAACCGACGCCCGCGCCGCAACCCGTACCGCCGTCGCCCGCGCCGACTGTCAATCGCAATCCCACGCCGCCCGTACCGCCCGCGCCGCCGAAAGCGCAACCCGTCAATCTGAATCCGCCGCAACCCGCGCCGAAAAAAGTGGAGTTGCGCAAGGGCCAGAAAGTCAGTCTGGAAAAGCGCGGAAAGAATCTCGGGGAGGTCGTCATTAACCTCAACTGGAATCAGCCGACGAATCGCGGCGGATTATTCGGCTTCCGTCCCGCCGCCGTGGATTTGGATTTGGGGTGTCTCTACGAACTCAAGGACGGCACAAAAGGCTGCGTACAGGCGTTGGGCAAGGCCTTCGGGAACTATGACAACCCGCCGTATGTGTATCTCGACGGCGACGACCGTACCGGAGCTTCCGCCGGCGGGGAAAATCTGCGCGTCAATGGGAATAAAATTGCGCTCATCCGCCGGATACTCGTCTACACGTTCATCTATGACGGCGCGGCGAACTGGAAAGAGGCCGCCGGAGTCGTCACCGTCCGGAACGCCGACGGCAACGAAATTGTCGTGCGCATGGACGAATACGGCTCCAATCTGGGCATGTGCGCGATTGCCCTGTTGGAGAATGACCATGACGAAACGTTAAGCGTGGAAAAAGTGGTGCAGTTCTTCAAGGGCCACAGCCAGATGGATACGGCTTTCCACTGGGGCCTGCGCTGGGTGCGCGGACGTAAAGACTGAATCAATAAAAATCGCCGTCCGGGGGAATGTTCCCGGACGGTTTTTCTTTCGTTTCCGCGTCGGCGGCGTTACGCGTCAGCGGCATTCGGTTTCGTTTCCCCGGCGCGGCGTTACGCGTCGGCGGCGTTTGGGTTCGCTTCCGCGGCGGCGCAAGCGTTCACGATTTCCGCCAGCGTTCGCGCCGTCATCGCCGTGGCGGGTACATAACGGTGCGTGGGGTTGCCGTTGAGCAGAAAGCCAGCGATTCCGTTCGGATTGCGCGTCACATGCCATACGCCCTCCTGACCGCTGACATCGTCCGACGCGCCCTCACGCGCCACTAACGTTTCGCAGATACGCTCCCATAGCGCCATGTCCACGCCTTCGCCACGCGTCAGCACAGTGGAGTGTATCGACGTATCCCGGAAGAGCGTCAGTCCGAACGCGGCGTTATGCGTCCGCAGATAACGGTTGAGCGGGCCGGGCGTCATGCCGCCTTTCGCGGACAGCTCATAAATTTTGAGCGTCTTTCCATCCGCATTTGTCACGTCACAGCTTACGACGCTTATCACGCCTAACGGGGTTTCGAGGGCGTCGGCCTCCGCGCATTTCTTCGGAATCGCCGCGCATAACTCGTTAAACGAGCTGGAAAAGAGCATTTCCTGATAAAATCTGCTCTCCCAGAGGTAGTATAATACCAGCCGCGCCACGGTCGCGCCCCATGCCCTTTCGCACAGGTACGGCAGATAGGGAACCAGCAGATTCAAGTCGGTTTCGTGTCCGGTCTCGCGGCCCTTGACCACGCGGTTTCCGCTCTTATCCGTCATAGTGACTTTAAGTTCTCCGTTTTCCAGACTGCGCGGAAAGAATACCGTCAGAAAGCGCGTGATTTTCCGGGACGTGACTTCAAAGCCGGGTTCGTCCCGCAAGGTCGTGCGGCGCGTGTAGTCGGACAGCGAACGCCGTAAGGACGGCTCCCACCGCGCCCGTTCGCGGAAATTCAGCGACGGCTCGCGTAAGGCCATATAGAACGCCGTCAGACAGGCGTCGACAATCGCGGCTTTCCACGTCGGCGCGGACGCCTCCCCGCCGAAATACTCCGATGGCAACGTGTTCAAATACTTGACGTAAGTCGCCAAGTTCTTAGCGTGTCCGCCGCCGTACATGTCGATATAGTTGACCTCGTTCAACATCTGATAGAACGGATACGGCGGACGCTGTTTTCCCAGAAGGGAACGCTTCATGAGGATGACAAGGGAACTGTTTTCGCGTTCGGCGCCGTAGGATTCGTGCTCGTCGAAGAGCAGTAAGGGCGTCGCGCCGCCGTTGACCGTGCCGCCGATACCGAGTACCGCCGCGTGAGGCCATAAGGCTTTCGCCTGCGGGTCGTCGTCGCGGGAGGTCAGGAACGTTTCGCCCAGTTGCAAGCGGCGCATGTCGTCGGACAGACAGGCCCGTAGAAACAGGGATGATAGATATTCGTCCATATGGGGCCGGAAGTGGGACAAAATATACTCCCACGCGTCCAGCGTATCCGGCGGGAACTGGCGGATGTCAAGGCCCTGAAAGCTCTCCCGAATCACGGCGGCGGCTTTGCGGGAAATCGCTTGCGGAAGTCCGCCGCTGTCGCGGATGTCGTCGGGCGTCAGGGCAATCAGACTTTTGCGGTCATTCGGGGCGTTCAGAACCTTGCGGGCGTCCGGCGCGGCTTTGGGGTCAAGGCGCGTATCCGGCGCGGGATTCCCGGCGCGGTCTGAAAGCGTCCCGTCTTCAAGGGTAAAGCCCGCCCGATTCAAAATCGCGGGCATGGAAAGAGCGTTCTCTTTCCGGTTGTCGGCGCTGTTCACAATACGGCTCCTTTCCGACTTGTTTGGTCTGTTTTACTCGAACAAGCCGTAAGTATACTCCGATTCTACGCGCAAAGCAAGCGCTTTTTGACAACATTTTTTGGCGTCGCCGCCGCGTCCGCTCTTGACAAAACCGCGTCGGTACGGCTATACTGGGCTATCACGTCACAGGGAGGAAAGCCGATGGAGTGCGTCAGGGTACGATTCGCGCCGGGTACGGAGGCGGTCGCCGCGAAAAGCGTCTTGCAAAGGGCCGTCCGGGGCGTAAACCGTCTGGGACTTTGGCCGACGCTCTATCCGGATTTCTTCGCGTTCGCGGAAATTCCCGTGGAGGAGGCGGAACTATCGGACGCCGCCGCCGCGCCGGAACTGCCCGAAACAATGTCACAGGCGGACGCGCCGGAATCGCCGGAAACCGTGGACGCGCCGGACACGTTGGAAACCGTGGACGCGCTGGAATCGCTGGAAAGCGTGGACGCGGCGGAATCGCCGGAAACCATATCGGAGGCGGACGCGGCGGAACCGCCGGACGGCGCGGAGTTGACAAGTCTCGCCGTACCGGAAAGCCCGTTCTTCTGTATTCTGCTCTGTCCGTCGATAAGCCCGGAACTGTTGCGCGAACTGGCGGCGCGGGCCGGAGACGTTCCCGGCGGCATGGAAATTCGGATGTCCTTTTCCCCGCTGACTTGGGAGGAGGCGGAGGACTTCTACCGGGAGGCGCTGGATACCTGCCGCGAACAACTCCCCGTATTCCCGCACAGCGTCGCGCCGGAACTGGCGTCGGCCTGCGAACATCTCGCCCTGCTGTTGTCCGATACGAGCCGCGCCGCGGAGGCGGAAGCGCTGTTCCGTGAGGCCCTGACGCTTTACCGGGACTTATCCGACAAAGCCGCCGTCGCGGACGCCTGCGGGAATCTGGCGCGGACGCTTCACGCCGCCGGACGCTTACAGGACGCCGAAAAGCTCTACTGTGAAGCGATGGACGTTTACAGGGAACTCTCCAAACGCAACGCCGACTATCAAGCGCCGCTGGCGCGGATTTGTCAGGACTTGGCGATGTGTCTGGAGGACTGCGGACGCCCGGAGGCCGCCGAATGGTTTTACCGCACGTCGCTGGACCTCTACCGCAAACTCGCCGAACGCAACGCGGAAGCCTACGCGCCGTGCGTGGCGTCGACATGCGGGAATCTGGCGGGACTGCTCAAAGCCGCCGGACGCGTCGCCGAGGCCGCCGGACTGTACCGCGTCGCGCTGGAAACCTATACCCGGCTGGTACAGGACGACCCCACGCGCTGGGAACCGTCGTTAGCGGTTCTCTACGAAAATCTGGCGTCGTTTGAGGCGGCGCGTTCCGTATCCGCCGGAAAAGCCCTGTTGCAGTCGGCTTACCTGCTCTATCAGAAGTACCCGGATTTCTCCGCCGAGGCTGAACGCGTACAGGCCCGCCTCCGCGAACTCTAAAACAACCGCGTCCGCAAAGTTTCCGTAAAATATCCGCGTCCGCACGGCCCCAAGCCCTACGGACGCGGTTTCTTTTATGCGATAGCGGGTTCGAGCGCCGGTTCGCGGGATTCCTTCGTCCGCCCTTCGTGGTAGTAACGCAACAGCACATCCACGAGCTTTTCAAGGTCGAGCGGCTTGGCAAGGTGGTCGTTCATCCCCGCCTTGAACGCCTCCTGCTTATCCTCCTCAAACGCGTTGGCGCTCATCGCCACTATCGGAACGGACGCTTTC
>JAFSOM010000039.1 GCA_017447005.1 Oscillibacter sp. | reverse complement strand
CGCGCCGAGGCGAAGACCCGTGAGGCCTTGTTGGAAGCCAACGAGAAGATTTTGAGGGACCGAAGCGAATATGAAAAGGAAGTTCGGGAACGCCGAGCGGAATTACAGCGGCAGGAAAACCGCTTGCAACAAAAAGAGGATAACCTTGACCGAAAACTGGACGCCATTGAGAAGAAGGAGGAGGACTTAGTCCGCAAACACGCGGCGGCGGACGAGGCCCACGCGGACATTCAGCGTATTCAACAGGAACAGCTCGCCCTACTGGAGAAGATTTCAGGCTTTACGCCGGAACAGGCCCGCGCCTATCTTATCCAGCAGGTCGAGGCGGATGTGACCCACGAGACCGCGATGAAAATCAAAGAAGTCGAAAGCCGCATGAAGGAAGAGTGCGAGACGCGGGCGCGGGAAATCGTGGCGCAAGCCATCCAGCGCTGCGCCGCCGACCAGACCGCCGAAATGACCGTCAGTGTGGTTCCCCTGCCCAATGACGAGATGAAGGGCCGGATTATCGGGCGCGAAGGCCGGAATATCCGTTCCATAGAGACCCTGACGGGCGTCGATTTGATTATTGACGACACCCCCGAAGCCATTACCATTTCATGCTTTGAGCCGGTACGCCGCGAGATTGCCCGCGTCGCGCTGGAAAAGCTGATAGCCGACGGACGCATCCACCCCACGCACATCGAAGAGACCGTGGAGCGGGCGCGGCGCGACGTGGAGGCGACTATCAAGGCCGAAGGCGAACGCGCCGTCTTTGAATGCGGCGTCCGTAACCTGCACCCCGAACTGGTCAAGATGATAGGGCGTCTGCACTACCGCACCAGTTACGGACAGAACATCCTGCAACACTCGATAGAGGTCAGCCACTTGGCGGGCATTATGGCCTCGGAACTGGGCGCGGACGTACAGGTAGCCCGTCGCGCCGGACTGCTTCACGATTTGGGCAAGGCCGTCGACCATGAAATGGAGGGCACCCACGTCGCCTTGGGCGTGGAGTTCGCACGGAAATTCCGCGAGCGCGAGGAAGTCATACACGCCATTGAGGCCCACCACAACGACGTGGAGCCGCGGACGCTGATTGCTTGTCTCGTACAGGCGGCGGACGCAATTTCGGCGGCGCGTCCCGGGGCCAGACGCGAAAATCTGGAGAATTACATCAAGCGTCTGGAGCAACTGGAGGCTATCACAAATTCCTATCCCGGCGTGGATAAGGCCTACGCGATACAGGCCGGGCGGGAAGTGCGCGTGATGGTCAAGCCGGAACAGGTCAGCGAGGACGATATGATTATCATGGCCCGTGACCTTGCCAAGAAGATTGAAAACGAGATGGAGTACCCCGGACAAATCAAAGTGCACGTCCTGCGGGAAACGAAAGTCGTGGAATACGCGAAGTAAACAATACAGCGGGACTGCGCGTTATGCGTAGCCCCGTTTTTCGTCAGTCTATGACGCGGTAGAAAACATCCTCCACGCGGATGGTCAGGTCATCGAACAGAGAACATTGAAATTCCGTGACGACGGCGGCTTTTTCCGCGTCCTTCAGGTAATGAAAAGTATTTTCCGTATAGTGCGTGTAAACGTTCCGCAAAATGAACGCGCCGTTTTCCAGAATATATTGCTCAATGGAACGGTTTACCGGGTCAACAATCCAGTATTCCCGGACGCCGCTTTTTTCATAGGTTTTCATTTTATGGCCCCGGTCATAAAGAACCGTCCAAGGCATTAAAATTTCTATCACCAAATCCGGAACGCCGTAAACGCCGTCATAGCCGAGAATATCAGGGTTGCGGATTACCGCCATATCCGGCTTGTACTCCTCGACGCCCTCTTGCAGAAAAACCGTCGCCCCGCTCAACGCAACAGGACGCTTTTCATCAAGGTAATTACCGAAAATCATGTAAAGATTGCCTTTAATCAAGACATGATTCGTCCATTGCGCGCCCATGACCTTGACTTGTCCGTTGATAATTTCCGTTCTTTCCTCTTCGTGAAATTCCGTATTTTCAGACATACGCGCTCCTTTCTTAACTTGCAAGCCCTCCCTCGAAAGAATCGGGGGAAGGCTTGCGGAGTTCGTCACGCGGACGGGGTATTTTTCAGGGCGATGTCATTCACGAAACACCCTTCCCCCTGTCCCCCTTCCCTTTCAGGGACGGGGGAACGGTGAAATAAAGTTCCGTTTCGCTGAAAAATCTTGCGTTTTGGGCGAAACCTTTCGCTAAAGTGAATGACATTGCCTTTCAGGGGGGACTTTCCGAAACTTGCAACGTAATTTCATTGATTTTACGTTTCAAATTTCGTTCCCCCGCCCCTGAAAGGGGAGGGGGTCAGGGGGAGGGGTTCGGAACGCCCCTTCGGAGACGGATTATTTTTTCGCGGGGGCGGCGGCTTTAGCGGCGGCGACTTCCGCGGCTTTCTTTTTCGCTTCCGCCGCCTTCTTCTTGATTTCCTTGTACTTTTCCTTCTCTTCCGGCGTGGCAATGGGCGTTATCGCGTCACGCGGACAGACTTTCGTGCAGAGCTTGCAGTTAATGCACTTGCTGTAGTCGATGGAGGCGATATTGTTCACGACGTGAATCGCGTCCTTCTTGCACTCCTTCTCGCACAGGCCGCAACCGATACAGGAGTTTTTGCAGACCGTCATCGCGCCTTTGCCCTTCTCCTGATTCAGACACATGACGCGCACTTTTTTCGATACGGGTACGGACACAATCAGCTTCCGCGGACAGGCCGCCGCGCACGCCATACAGTCCGTGCACTTGTCCTCGTCCACGACCGCGACGCCGTTTTCGCCGATACTCATCGCGCCGAACTGACACGCTTTCACGCAGGAGCCTAAACCCAGACAGCCCCATTCGCAGTCCAACGGCCCCGCCGCGACTTTCGTCGCCGCCGTACAGTCCTGTACGCCGACGTACTCAAAGCGTTTGGCGGCGGCGGTTCCGCCGTTACAGCGCACGAACGCCACTTCCCGTTCGCCCACCGTCGCCGTTTGGCCCATAATTTCCGCAATCGCGGCGGCGGCGTCGGGGCCGGCGGGGGCGCAGGCGGTGACGGGGGCGTTTCCGGCGACAATCGCCGCCGCGCAGCCCGCGCAGCCCGGATACCCGCAGCCGCCGCAGTTCGCCCCGGCCAGTTTGCTCAATATCGCTTCCTCGCGGGGGTCTTTCTTGACCTCAAAAATTTTCGACGCGACCGCCAGCAACGCGCCGAACAACGCGCCCAGACAGCCCAGTACCGCGACAGCGGCTACTACATTACCGAACATAAGCGAATCCCCCCTTACTTAAAGACATCCAGCCCGGAGAAGCCCATAAACGCTAACGCCATTAATCCGGCGGCGACCAGCGCGATAGGGAATCCGTCAAAGGCCTTGGGGTAGTCGGCGAACTCGAGCTGTTCGCGGATACTCGCCAACAGGACTATCGCCAGCAGGAAGCCCACGCCGCCCATAATGCCGTATACGACCGACTCAATAAAGTTATAGGAGTTCTGAATATTGAGCAGGGCGACGCCGAGCACGGCGCAGTTGGTGGTAATCAGGGGCAGG
>JAFSOM010000392.1 GCA_017447005.1 Oscillibacter sp. | reverse complement strand
TCCCGCCCCATATGGCCGTTATCCATCAGTACATGCGCGAAATGTACGCGGGTTGCGGTAAGATGATTCTGGGTTCCGATTCCCATACTCGTTACGGCGCGTTGGGGACTATGGCTGTCGGCGAGGGCGGCGGCGAACTCGTTAAGCAGATTTTAGGCGACACATGGGACAGCGCCTATCCGGGCGTCGTGGCGGTTTATCTGACGGGCAAGCCGAATCCGTGGGTAGGGCCGCATGATATTGCTATCGCCATTTGCGGCGCGGTGTATAAGAACGGCTACGTGAAAAACAAGGTGATGGAATTTGTCGGACCGGGCGTGGCGTCCATGTCCACCGACTACCGCAACGGCGTGGACGTGATGACCACGGAAACGACGTGCCTTTCCTCCGTCTGGCGCACGGACGCCGACACGAAAGCGTTCTTGACCGAACACGGACGCGCCGACGACTACAAAGAACTGAATCCGGCGGACGTGGCCTATTACGACGGTTGCATTGAGATTGACCTGTCGACAATCAAGCCCATGATTGCGATGCCGTTTCACCCGTCCAACGCGTATGAAATTGACGAGTTCAACGCGAATCTGACGGATATTTTACGGGAAGCGGAAAAAGCGGCGGAGAAAGTCAGTCAAGGCCGCGCCCCTTACACGCTGTTGGATAAGGTCAAGGACGGTAAATTACAGGTTCAGCAAGGCATTATCGCGGGTTGCGCGGGCGGCAACTATACGAACGTTATCGAGGCCGGAAACCTGCTCAAAGGCAAGAGTATCGGCGCGAATGAGTTCACGTTGAGCGTCTATCCGTCCTCCATGCCGGTCTATATGGATTTGTCGCGCAAGGGGACGCTCGCGGATTTGGCGGCGGCGGGCGCGGTGATTAAAACGGCGTTCTGCGGCCCCTGCTTCGGCGCGGGAGATACGCCCAATCATAACGGATTCTCTATCCGCCATACAACGCGCAATTTCCCCAACCGGGAAGGCTCCAAGCCCGGGAACGGTCAAATGTCGGCGGTGGCGCTCATGGACGCCCGCTCGATTGCGGCGACGGCGGTCAACGGCGGTCTGCTCACCAGCGCCGAACGCTACGCCGACGCCTTCGGCGACGTGCCCGCCTATCATTTCGACGAAAGCCCCTACAAGGCCCGCGTTTACAACGGTTTCGGCAAAGCGGATTTGTCCGAGAATTTGTTCTACGGCCCCAATATCAAGGACTGGCCCGAACGCCCCGCCTTACAGGAAAATATTCTCCTGAAAGTTTGCTCCAAGATTCTCGACGAGGTCACGACCACCGACGAGCTGATACCGTCGGGCGAAACGTCGGCGTACCGCTCCAATCCGTTAGGGCTTGCGGAGTTCACGCTGTCGCGCCGCGACCCGGAATATGTGGGCCGTACAAAAGCCGTGGACGCGCTGGAAGTCAGACGCGAAAAGGGCGGCGACATCCCCGAATTGAAGGACGTTTACCGCGTCATTGCGACCATTCCCGGACAGGAAAATGTCAAGCCGGAGGAAATTGAAATCGGCTCCACGATATACGCCAACAAGCCCGGCGACGGCTCCGCACGTGAACAGGCCGCGAGTTGTCAGCGCGTGATTGGCGCGTTGGCGAACATCACGCAGGACTACGCCACGAAACGCTATCGTTCCAACGTGATGAACTGGGGAATGTTGCCGTTCCATCTGAAAGGACAGCCGGACGCGTTCGAGGTGGGCGACTGGATTTATGTCCCGGGTATCGGCGCCGCTCTGCGCGAAAATAAACTGGACGATATTCCGGCCTATGTGGTCAAGGACGGCAAAGCGACGCGCATGGAACTGTATATCAAGGACATGACCGAAAACGAACGCGCCATTGTACAGGCCGGATGTCTGATTAACTTCAACCGTAACCGCAAGTAAGGACTTGCTCAAAAATAAACTGTCCGAAAGGTTGCGCCGCCCTAAGCCCTCCCCCTTTGGGGGAGGGTGGCGCGTTAGCGCCGGGTGGGGGTCGTTCCCCCCCTCAGGCGTATGAAAGCGCAGTCAGGCGTATGATAACAAACGAACGTCCTCTCCGGGGTTTCGGAGAGGGCGTTATTTTCAGAGAGAGGGCGTTATTTTCAGAAACCGCGCTTTTGCAATTCCTCCAGCATGGCCCGACGCCGCGGGTACGCCTTCCGCCATTCGTCCGCAAGCGCGGCGGCGGTTTCCGTTCCGCCGGGGATAGTCGCTAATTTCCGCAGACGCTGGACAATCTCGGCGTAACCTTTCCGGTTTGACGTTTCCTCCATTGCGGAACGCAGACGCGCCGCGAAAAATTCGCGCAGTTCGTCGGGATACTCCCGTTTCAGCGTATCGAAAAACTTGTCCATCGTCGGTAGGCTCTTTGACTTTACCACGTCGTCCATCAGACGCCGGTAAAGTCCCTCCTGTTCCAACAGTTCCCCGCGCACCCATTCCACTTTCGGCGCGGACAACAGTTGTTCCCGTAACGCGGGCCACTCCTCCGGGGGCGTCACGCTCTTCAACAGATTCACGTACTCCAAATTGCGCTGATAGACGTTCTCCATCTGATACAAAAGCTCGTCCCGCAGTTCTTTCGGACGGTTCAGGCGCTGGAATATCTCAATCAACTTTCCGCTGTAGTCGCTGATAAGCCCGGGATACCTTGAATCCATGTCCTTACTTTGCCGTAACAGTTCAATCGCGTCGTCGAAACGCTCTTCCCGTACCGCGTCCTCAATGAGAGATTTTCGTACGCGGGGGAGGTCGTAATGCTTGCGGATAAGTCCCTTGATTTCCTCATCGCTCACGGACAACTGACGCATGATGTCCAGCCGCCATATGACGTAACTTTCCAAGCGGTAACTGCCCTGTCCGGCGTTGGAGATTCGCTCGTCCAAGAGTTCCAGTTTCCGTTGCAGAAATTCCGGCTCCTGAAACGCCGCTTCCTGTCCGGCGTCGCCGAATAGGAATTTGTCCATTGTGCCATACATCGCGTCATAACTGTCGTAATGCGCCTGAATCCAGTCAAACATCTGATGTTGCTGTTCAAGGCTCATGCGCGGGAGAATCTCGCGCCAGAGATTCGCGCACTCCTCGCAGACCATGCCCGTACCGCCGTCGGAGTCGTCGATGTCCACCGTGGACACCTCCTCGCAGACTTTGCACGTCAGCGCGAACGCGTCCATAGGCGCTCCGGCGTCCAGCAGAAGCGTTACTTTCTCGTCCATGAACTCCGTCATTGCTTCCGTATAGGCGGAGGCGTCGTCGTACTCGATAAAGTGATGACGCCCGGCGTATTCCTCGGTGATATTGGAAACTTCCTTCATCCAGTCGCGCACTTGTTTGCTACTGACGCCTCCCGTGACTTTCACGCGGATTTGGTCGGCGATGTCGGGGTACTGTTGGGCGCAACGGGCCAGCAGGATTTTCGCGTCGGACGCGGACAGGGCTTGCACGGCTTCTTCAATCGGGACTTCCGGCTCCTTGTGATACTCGCCGTTCTCGCCGGGGAAATCGTCGTCGGACGCCGCAAGCAAGACCGCCGCCATATGCTTGCAGTTGTCCTCGTCGGCGTAGGGACAGGTACACGACATTTCGCCTACAACGCCGTCGGAAACCGCGATTTTCACCTTATAGTTATAGCTTCCGCAAACGGTAGCGGAGATTTCGCGTCCGTTCCACTTCAAAGCGCGGACGGCGCCGTCGTAATAGTAATCTTCGCCGCGTCCGAGAATCCGGGGCGCGAACTGGTTTTGCCATTTGCGCAGTTCCATGCGTATTCCCTCCCTATTCTTCCCCCGACAGCTTGCGCTTTGTGGCGTCAAGCCATTCCTGCGTGCGTTTTGTATCCGGGTGTTTCGCTCCCAGAACTTTCAAGCGGACAGTAAGCGCCTTTTCCAGCCATTCTAAAGCCTGCTTGAAATTGCCCTGCTCAAAGTATAGCATTCCGATGTTGTGATAAGTCTCCGTCGTGTTGGGGTGTTCTGCGCCGAGGGCACTTTCAAAAATCCGCAACGCCTTTTGGTAATATTCCAACGCGCTGTAATAATCGCCTTGATTATCATAAACAAGCCCGATGTTGTTGTAAGAAATCGCCATGTTGGGATGGTCAGTGCCAAGGACTCTTTCCCATATCTGCAACGCCTTTTGGTGATATTCCAACGCGTTGGCATAGTCGCCTTGCGCCCAGTAAACAAGCCCGATGTTGTTATAAGAAGTCGCCGTGGCGGGGTGGTCAACGCCGAGGACACTTTCAAAAATCCGCAACGCCTTTTGGTAATATTCCAACGCGCTGTCATAGTCGCCTATGTCATCATAAACACTCCCGATGTTGTTGTAAGAAGTCGCCGTTTCGCTGTGCTCCTCTCCCAGCGTTTCCTTCTCAATGTCTAAGGCTCTTTTGTCATATGCAAGCGCGTTGTCGTAATCCGCCTGTTGCTTCAGGAGATAGCCCATGGCGCCGAGCATTAGCCCGTAATTCTCCGTGCGGAGGGCGCCCATCGCATTGTCCAGAGCTATCGCGTGTTCCAGTACGGGCAACCTGTTTGTGAAAACTTCCGTGTCCTCCGGAATCATATCCAAGCGCAACCGCCCCGCCAAGGCGTCAATCAAGGTCTCGTCGGGCATGGCGTTCTTGCGCACGACGGCGGTAATCACGGCGTGTATGGAAACCTTGCGGACGCCGTTTTCCGTCGCGTCATTCAGCCAGCCCGCCTTTACCGCACGGTTCAGCCCTTTCAGGTTCGGCAAGTCCAGCCACTTTTTCACGTCACGAACAGGTATTAGCTTATTCGACGCAAGCAGAGACATTCCCTGCAAGACCCGCAGAGCGTCCGCGCCTTTCTCTGTCTCCCGCAGTTTCGACAGGTCAAATATGCGGCTCATGTGCTCCATGAACGTGGCTTCCTCGTCTTCGTCGTTTCTCTGTTCCGGGGTGTGCCGATATGTGATTTCCTCGTCGCTAAGGTCAAATGATTCGCGCAGTTGCGACAGCATTTCCAGCGCTTCCAGTCCGGTCGCCCACTGCGTTTTCGCCAACAGCCTGACCGCAAGCGTATGGCGTCCCGCAAGGTTGATGATTTCGTCCAGCACGTCATCCGGCGCGGCGTTGTCCGGGTAGGCGCGGCGGTACAGCGTCCGGCATTCCTCCGGCGTGAGACGGCCCGCCGCTATCTTGCGCACGCGCTCCGAGTGTTCCGTCTGCCGCGACGTTATCAGAAACTTACAGCCGAACGTGGTAAGCAGTTCCTCGTCCTCATACGGAATCTTGTCGGCGTTGTCAAGGAACATCAGCAAATCCGCGCCGAGCGTCCGCATATACGCTTGCGCCTTTTGCCAGTGGGCGTCAATGTTCGCGTC
>JAFSOM010000391.1 GCA_017447005.1 Oscillibacter sp. | reverse complement strand
GCCGCTGGCGGGAGCGCGTCAAGGGGAACAGGAACGCCGCTGAGAACGCAGGGGCAGGAACGGCTTTCGGAAAGAGCGGCAAAAGCCAAATAACAAAAACAAGCGGGAACGCGGGAGAAGCCGCGCCTGTCGCCGCTCCGACGCTTTAGTGCATGGAGAGCAACGACGCATTTCTCCCGGTTCCCGATTACTGCGGGATGTAAGGCCAGTAGCCACAGAATCGTTTGTGCGGCGGCGGGCGTTACATTCGGCGAACGTACATAGATGGGAGGAAAATTATATGCTTATCGGAGTCTACGAAATCAAAGTGGGGCCGCGTTTGAAACGGCCTGTCATGGAACGGGTTAAAACGCTGGCGTCCAGCATGGAAACGCTCGGCTTGTTATGCCCGATTGCCGTTGACGAGGGGTATAACCTGATTATGGGATTAAGCCGTTTGGAGGCGGCGAAACTGCTCAAATGGGCGGAAATTGAGTGCGAGGTCGAGGTAAAGGACGCATCCGTTTTACAGGCGGAACTGGCGGAGATTGACGCAACCGCTTTTCGCAAAAAAATGTCCGACCTCGAATTTTGCGACCTGCTGTTGCGTCGTAAGGAAATCTATGAGATGTTGCACCCGGAAACGAGGAACGGCGGGGACAGAAAAAGCGCGGCGTGGACGCGGAAAATCAACACGCTTGACACCGGACAACGGCGCGTAAAGTCATTTGCGCAGGAAACCGCAGACAAACTCGCAGTCTCGCCCGCAACCGTGGAACGGAGAATCAGAATCGCCAAGAATCTCACGCCGGAGGCAAAACGCATCCTTAGCGGCATTTCCGGTAAAATACCATATCGAACAATGCGGATGATTGCGGATATGTCTCCGGGAGAACAGCGGCAAGCCGCGCTTCTGCTGCTCGAAAACGGCGCAAACATGGACAGAAATCTGCTGATGTCAAGCCTATCCAGTCCTTAGCCCATAAAAGTCTGCGGCGGTTTGAATCAGGCGCAATCAGGGACAAGCGTTTTTCAAAGACTATCATATGCCGTTGACGGAAAGACGCTTTTCCTGTTTATATAATCCCGGACGGGGACGAGGGAAACAGATTGACAGACGTGTTTCCACACGAAAGTCAAAGCTGTTTATGGCGTCCCCTCTCCCCGTCACGGGATGCAAATGTCCGCTACGCGGCGTCCGGTATCAGATGCCGCGTTCGCCGCACAGTGGACATCCGATATGAAACGTGGTATAAAAAGCGCGGAGGGGGTGATTTGTTTGAAACTCGTCATAGCGGAAAAAGCTCCAGCCGGGGAGAGATTCGCCGCCGTATTAGGGGCGTCCGAAAGGAAGAACGGGTATCTGGAAGGCAACGGCTGGCTTGTGTCATGGTGCATGGGACATCTGGCTGACTTCCTCAGTCCAGAGGGCTACGACCCGAAGTACGCCGACTGGCGCAGGGAGAATTTGCCCATTCTCCCGGAGGAATGGAAATACGGCGTTCTGGAGGACTGCCGCGAACAGTTCGCGGTTTTGCGGGAACTCCTGCTCCGGGACGATGTTTCTGAGGCGGTCAACGCCTGCGACTGCGGACGCGAAGGGGAGCTTGTGTTCCGTACCGTTTACAATCTTTCCGGCTGTCTCAAACCCGTAAAGCGTTTCTGGATTTCCAGCATGGAGGAGGACGCCATACGCGAGGGATTTCAAAATCTGAAACCCGGCGCGGACTACGACGGCCTCTATCAAGCGGCGTTATGCCGCGCCAAGGCCGACTGGATGGTCGGTATCAACGCAAGCCGTCTGCTTTCCGTTCTCTACGGACGGACGCTCAACGTCGGACGCGTGACTTCCCCCACGCTGACCCTTATTGTACAGCGCGAAGCGGAAATTGCGAACTTTCAGCCGATTCCGTTTTACCATGTGAAAATGTCCTGCGACGGCCTGATTCTGGAAGGGGAGCGAATCGACGCCAAAGAGGACGCGGCGTCGCTTGCCGCCGTCTGCCAAAAAAGCGAAGCGCTCATCCGTTCCATCGAACGCGCGGAGAGAATCGCAAGGCCCCCGGAATTGTTTGACCTGTCCTCGTTGCAACAGGAGGCGAACCGTCTCTTTGGCTACACCGCGCAACAGACTCTGGATTACGCGCAGGCGCTCTACGAACGGGAGCTTTGCTCCTATCCCCGGACGGACAGCCGTTTTCTCACGGACGATATGGAAAGCGAAGTTTCCGGCCTTGTGACCGCCGCCGCCATGCTTTGCGAATTGGAGAAGCCCACTGAAATCCATTCCAAACGGGTCTGCGACAGCGGAAAAGTCGGCGACCATTACGCGATTGTCCCCACCCGGAAAACAGCGTTCAAACGCCTGTCCTCCCGGCCGCTCGGAGAGCGGCGCGTCCTTGCGCTGGTTTCTCTCGGACTGCTTCAGGCGGTTAGCGCTCCTTACCGTTGGGCGGAAACGGTCTTGGAAGCGGAGTGCGCGGGTCACAGATTCAGCGCGAAAGGCAGGGAAACGCTACAAAAAGGCTGGAAAGCCTATGATACGCTCGCCGGGGAGACTTTTCTGCCGGAAGGTCTGACGGAAGGCCAGCGGATTCCCGTAAGCATAGCAATGGCGATAGCGCAAAAAACGTCCCCGCCGAAACATTACACGGACGGCTCCCTGCTCGTCGCTATGGAGAGAGCCGGGGAAAAAGATATGCCGCAGGACGCTGAAAGGAAAGGTCTTGGCATAGCCGCCAGCCGCGCCGGGATTCTGGAAAAGCTGGTACAATCCGGCTTTATTGAGCGGCAAAAGTTCCGAAACGCGCCGTATATTATCCCGACGCCTCTCGGAACGACGCTGGTCGCCGTCCTGCCGGAAACGCTGAAATCCCCCTGGCTTACCGTCGAATGGGAACGCCGCCTGACAGAAATCAAGCGCGGGGAACTCGCCCCGGACAGCTTCACGGACGGCATTGCCGCCCTTGTGCGGGAGCTTGTGGAGACTTATCAAATCGTTCCCGGCGCGGAAACGCTCTTTCCACCCGTGGAAGAAACCTCGCCGTCCGGCAGGGAGATTATAGGCAGATGTCCCCGTTGCGGGGCGGGCGTGAACGAAGGCGAACAGGGCTATTTCTGCGAAAACCGCGCCTG
>JAFSOM010000390.1 GCA_017447005.1 Oscillibacter sp. | reverse complement strand
GACGCCCCTGACGCCGTTCCGTTCTTTAGCGTGGCCACAGTTTACGCCGATTGGGAAGGGAACGCCGAAATTACGGATGTGACCGACATGAACTTTGACGAGGAGTAAAGTGAAGGCGTTGTAACGAATCCGAAGCGCGTCGATAAGGCCCGTCGCATATGGCGGAAACGCTTATGCGGGAAAACGCAATCCTTGGGAGGCCGTCATTGTGAATTTCGGGGACGCTTGCGGCGTGCGTTAGCCGGACGGAGGCTTGCATGAACCTCGTCCGGCTGATTTTTTATCTATAAATGAGCAAAACTGTAGGATTGCACAAAAATCGCCACGTCTAAAAACTATATCTTGCGTTTTATATACTCAAAAACGATAAAGTGTGCCAAGTCGATTGAAAAGCAAAACGGGATGTGTTAAAATTGATACGCACTACTTTGTAGGGAATGATGAAATCATGTCAGACAATGAACGCTCTATAAAAATCATGGGAACAATTATCAGTTTTTTGCTGGTGTTTGCGCCTAAAACATTAGTGAAAAGAATCGTGGCTATGATTCTTTTGACGGCTGACGTTCCGATTCCTCGCGTTGTGGAATTGTCGGGCTTATGTGAGCGAAGCGTCCGGGAACTGAAGAGAGCTATGGCGGAAAAGGATATCTCCGGCCTTCTTACGCTCAAAAACGGCAGCGGTTCGAGAAGCAAGACGAAAGGACTTGAAGAGGAAATCATCGCGGAAGTGGAGCGCGGCAATTACCATACCCGTCAACAAATCGCAGATATGATTGAGGAGAAATTTCAGGTCAAGGTTTCTGTGACCGCAGTAGCCAGACTTCTAAAAAAAAACGGCGTCAGGAGACTGAAAGCCGGGTCTTTTCCGGCGAAAGCGGACGCGAAAAAACAGCGGGAATTTTATGAGGGCATGTTGCGTCCTCTTATGGAAAAAGCCGAAAAAGGGCTGGAAACGCTCCTGTTTATGGACGCCTCGCATTTTGTTATGGGATGCGATTTCCTTGGCTATATCTACGGAAAAACGCGTCGGTTCATCCGAACTTCTTCCGGTCGCAGGCGTTATAACGTCCTTGGCGCGATTGACTTTCTCACGAAGCGTATGTTGACCGTGAGCAATGACAGTTACATTACCGCCACGCAGGTCTGCGAAATGTTCCGGCTTATCGCCAAACAGTATGAGGGAAAGGTTGTCCATATCGTGTTGGATAACGCAAGGTATCAGAAATGCCGGGATGTTTGCGCGCTTGCTGCGGAACTGGGACTTGACCTTGTATATCTTCCTCCTTACAGTCCAAATCTGAACCTTATTGAACGTCTCTGGAAGTTCGTGAAAGGAGAATTGCGTTCCAAGTATTATGATTCCTTCCCCGCGTTTCGGGAAAGAATTGACGCCATCATTTCCAGCCTCTCCGACCCAAATAAAGCCGTCGTTTCAAGGCTCATCGGAAAAAGCGTTCAGATTTTCGATGGGTTGGCATTGCTATGCCCAAACACCTTTATCATTGCGTCATGATAGGAAAACTTTATCGTTCGTGAGTATATGAAGCCCCCGAAGAAGAAAAGAACATGACCACGCTTCTGGAAATGCTGAACGCCTCTGAGGTGCGGGAAGATGACGAAACCTTCAAAAATGCGGTGGATTTAATGTTTGAGCGTCTCCAGCAACGTGACCCTGACCATTTCGCTGTGCGGCAATACCTGAAATATAAGTTAGCCGCCGGTAAAACTGCGAAATCGATCTTAATTTCCTGCGGCGCAAGGTTAGCGCCTTTCGACATTAAGGAAGTTCGTGACATGATGTCGGGAGACGAATTAGAGCTTGAGAAGCTGGGCGACCGCAAGACGGCGCTGTTCTGTATCGTGTCCGATGTCGATACGACATTTAACTTTATCGCCGCTATGGTGTACACGCAGATGTTCAATGTCCTCTGTGACAAGGCGCTGGAAAACGGCGGCGCCTTGAAACATCATGTCACCTGTCTGCTGGACGAGTTC
>JAFSOM010000389.1 GCA_017447005.1 Oscillibacter sp. | reverse complement strand
TGTTTTCAGCCCTTCCCGGCGCTACGCGCCGCCCTCTCCAAAGGGGAGGGCCTTGGGCGGCGCAATTTTTTGAGGCGTTTATTTTCAGGCAAATCCTCAGTCGTTGGTCTGCGCAACCACAAAATCAATCGCCAGCGCCTGCTTGTCCAGCCTGACCATAATCTTGTGGCTTTCGCTGTCCCACGTGATTTTCTCCCCTTTGTCGGCGTTCAAGAGGGGGTTGAGCGTGCCCTTTCTTTCCTTCGCGGAGACCGCCTCTCTCACGTTGATACGCTCAATCTGTTCCTGAATGTCGCTTTCCTTGGGGGTATTGGGAAGCTGACTGCGGATATAGGCGTCAATGTAATTCTCCGTGAGCGCTGTCTTGACGGGAAGGCCGGCTTTCTGCCGAGGGTCATCGCCGGAGACGGTGCAGGCCTGCTGGACGACCATATTCATATGCGTATAGTCCATCCCGAAGAAAAAGCCCATGCGCTCCCGTCCCATGCGTTCGTTAAATTCCCGGCTTTTCATGGAAATGCTTTCCTTGTTGATACAGGTCATGAAACGGCTTTTGGCGTCGTTGGTTTCAAGGTCAAAATGGACGCATGGGTTTGTGTCCGTGATTTCGCGGGGTCCGTAGCCATGCTGTTTCAGCCTGTCGGCGGACTGAACCGCCGCCACGGTTCCGGCGGCGACATAAGCCGCGTCAAGAAAGACATCCGGCATATGCAAAAGCGCGTCCGAGCCGTCCGACTGCTTGCCGATAAACACGCGTCCCTCGTTTCTGTCCACCACGAGGAAATTGGGATAGGCGAACACCGCCCGGTTGGGAATGGCTTTCATCTCCTCGCGGTAATAATCCAGCTCCGCGATATTCAGCGCGCCCGTGCAGGTGTCCTTGGTCGCGTTGAAGTTGAAGAAGGGAAGGATTCTGCGTTGCAGGAGCTTTTCGCACATCTTCTTCACACTCGCCATGTCCAGCCCGCTCAAATCCGTTTTTTTGTCCTCGCCGTCCGCGTCAAAGTCAATGTCGTCAAGGTCGACTTCCTCGTAGCCGCTCACGCTCTTCTGGTACCTCTTCCCGCTGTCCAGCGCGGACGGCAGTACCGCAAGCCATATCTTCCGCTTGGCCAAGTCGCCGTTGCTGTACTGCTCGAGAAAATCGTCAAAACTCTCCTCCCGCTCCAGCAAATCCCTTACCGTGCAATTAGTAATCAGAACGCCCTCTTTGAAGTATCCGTTCTGGTCTCCGGCGTGCCGGAAGAACATCTCCACGTCAAGAACCTTTCTGGTCATATCGGCGACGGCGTCAATATAACTCTGCTGGGATTCCTTGTAGAAGTCAAGATACTGGTCTTTGAGGGCCTGCAAATGCGCGTCGTCCGACTGCTCGTAAACCTGAATGGAGCCGCTGGAAAACACCGAGAGGAAACTCTGCGAAAGGAAGGAATTTTCCTTGATTCCGCTCATTTGGGGTTGGGAGAGAACCTTTCCCCACAGGGCGGGCAGGAGAGAGGGCTTGTCGCGTCCGCGCTCCGCGGTCGCCAAGGCCCCGCTCTTTACAGTCGTCAGGGCTTCTCCTTTTCCGGCTTCCAAAAGGGGCGTCCGGCTGTCCCGCTCTTTCGGAACGAGCTTGCCGTTTTCGTCCCACGTCAAATCAATATATCCGCCGAACTCCGTTTCGCCCGTCCCGCTTTCGGGCAGTCCTTTGGCGCGCTCCTCTATGGCGGTATTGATGTCCTCCAAAAGCAGCGGCATCATGGCCAGCGGGTTGCGGCTGTATTTGTCAATCACTTTCCGGATTTCCCGGTCCCGCTTCCGCCTGTACTCCAAGGCGCTCTCATTGCGGCCCATCTTCTGCGCCTCACGCGCTTTAGCGTCGAGAAACTCCACGTCTTTCCGGCTTTTCCGGGCGCGCTCCCGCTCCATTTTCGGGGACATGAACTCGTCAAGGACGGACTGGTAATCGAAATCCAGCGACGCCTGACCCGAATCGGCTTTCCGGTTGAGAACCTCCCGAACCGCCTTGTAGAACGGCTCGTCGGTCAACTTGACCGGCCTGCCGAACTCGCCGTTGATTTGGGCGCGCTGGTCGTAGAACACCGCGAAGCGTCCCTCGCCGGTCACGCGCTGGTAGCAGTAGACGGTTGGCTCAAAGTGTTTCAAAAACTCCTCAAACGTGTGCACCAAGAGCGTATCCGCGCTGTCCCGTTCGTTAATCCGCTTGATAATCCTGTCATTTTCGCTCCCGCCCCACGCTTTCAACTGGCTGTCCAGCCCAAAGCGCTCGTCGTTGAAGCGGTCGATAATCATCGTTCTGCCGGTCTGCCTGATAGCCTCATTGTAATTGATGTCAATATCCATAAAGCCTCTCCTTTATTTCAGGATTTCAGGAATCGACGCGTTCCAGACGCAGATTCCCGCCCGGAAAAGCGGCCCCGCGAAGTATCCGCGCCATTTCCCCGTTTACGATAATATCGTCCTCGTTGCCCTGCGCTTTGAAAATGGGATAGCGTCCGCATTTTCCGGCGCGGATTTTGCCGCCGCCGTCCAAGACATCAATCGCTCTGGGAAGTAGAACATAAAACTCGGTCTTGAAAGCGGGGGCTTCCAGAGTGACGCGCTTTACAAGCAGGTTGTCAGGGTCGGTACGCTCTATGACCTTCTCCGCCAGACGGCGTTGAAACAGGGGCGCAACGCCGTGAATCATCCAGAAATCCAGTTCCGACAACGCGTCTTCCGGCGCTTCCGCGTATACGGAAACAGGGCGTATGTCAATGCGCTGGAATCTGGACAGGCGGTAGTCCTCCCGCGCCGCGTCAAAACGGCGCTCGACTTCCAAACAGCGAATCCGCCTGTTTTCCCTCAGACAGTAAAAGCTCATTCTCCCGTCTCCGCTTCCCAAAACGCGGCGCCTTCCGCTTTGAGCGCCTCCGCCCGACGCTTGAACGCCTCCGTGACGAAAATCCTGTCGTCCAGCGCGTCCTTTATCTTGAAAAGATGGTACCGTCCGGCGCAGTCTTTCCGGAGCGCGGTTTTCCCCAGCTCATAGAGCGGGGCCTCCCGCGTGCCGTAGTTCTCGATAATCTCCGATTTCCGGATGTCCAGCGCGTCAATGCGCGGCGGAAGGACAAGCATATAGGGAACCTCGGACGAGCCGTCGCGCAGGAGCGCCTTTTTCACGAAACAGCCTTCCAGCATATCCCTCAGCGGCTCGTAAATCCGGACGCTGAACAACGGGACGCTCATCTGATAGTAGAAGTCCGGGAACGTAAAGCCGCCGTCTTCCTGAGACACCGTGAAGCGCGCCTCCTCCCGGTCCAGCAGTTGGAACGCGGAATCCGCGCACGCCGCCGAAATCCGTTCAAGCTCCGCGCTGTCCAGCGTGATGTAATCCTCAATGATAGAGGCATAGCCCATGGAATAGTAGCTCACGACAAGCCGCGCTCCTTCTTTCTTTGGTTGACAGCCAGACGGGGCGACAAATAGCTGTCCGTATCCTCCTGTTTCTCGATGAGCAGATACATGGCGAGGCTCTCAGGGCCATAGGCCGTTTCCTGCCGGGCCATCAGCCTGACCGGGTTCCCGTTATGGTAGAGTTTCCAGCCGTCCGCCGCATGGACGATGTAGTATAAGCGCGTTTTGTACTCGAACGGCGGGCGGTACGACATGGCGTCGTCCTCTATGAAAAAGTAAACCGTATTCCCGCAAAACGTAATCAACTCGCCCGTGTCCGTTTCCTCCGCCACGCGCTCGTCCGATTTGGTCAGACTTGGGCGCCCTCCGCCCTTTTCGCTGAGGCGAAAGACGCGCTTTTCATATATCCGCTTCCCGTCCCGCCTCCGAATCAAAATCGCTTTCCCGGTTCGCGGAAGGTCAAAGGCGTACAAAAAGGAAAGCCGACTCACATAGTACGGGTAGCTCTTCTTTTTGTTCTCCGCGAAAGCAAGCAGGCGCTCTTCTATCCTGCCAATGGAGCGGTTGACGAGCTGATGAAACCTCTCCCGGTTCGCCGCTTGATTTTCGACGCAACAGGAAAACGTTTTGTCAACAATCCGTTCCAGCTTCAGGCATTCGGCCCGCGCAAGTTGGAAATAATTTTCCAGTTCCGACCCGGCGGAGAGGCTTCCGCCGCTCCTTTCGACATACTTCCGCACGGCGGCGACCATATCCTGATGGCTCTCTCTGGAAATGCGGTATTCGTGCGGGCCGGAATGCCACTGCGCCCCCGTAATGCCCATGACTTCGTAAGCGTTGGCGGTCTTGGCCTCCGGCATCCGCTGCCCAAATTCCCCGTCCTTGGCGGGAGAGGGCAGAAGGATACAGTTTTCCGCGCCGTTAATATCGTAACCGTAAAAATTCGCCAGCTTGCACAGCTTTCGGGAACTGGCGAAAACGGCCTTGCTCAGAATATGGTGCGCCTCTCCGGACAGGCTCCATGAAAGTCCATATTCCCGGCTGAGGGCTTCAGCTTTCCGCGTATAGGCGAGGGCCTTATCCGGCGCGTTCTTTCGCAGTTTCGCGGAAGCGTTTACCAGTTGCGGCTCTATGCCGCACGGCGTTTTCAGGTATTCGCAATTCTCCCGCCGCCCGCAGTATTCGCACGCGCTCACGGCCCCTTCCAAGGAATCGGAGCGCCCCGGAATCCGTTCCTCTTGCCCTTCCGGAATCCGTTCCTTGCGCCTTTCCGGAATCCGCGCCGGACGCGCTGTCGTCTCTTCGTTCAGCGTCCGCCGCTTTCGTTGCTCCTGCGCTATCCGGAAGACGTATTCTCCCGCGTCGCTGAGAATATCCCGTTCGATTTTCCGGCGGAGTTCTTCCCGTCTGCGCTCCTTCTCGCTCTCACTCTCGTTTTCGGCGTCGCTTTCGCTGGCGTCCGATTCTTGCTGAATCCATTCGGCAATATGCCGCAGGGCGTCATGGCCCGGGAACGGAATCGGAACGGGGAGCGGCTTACTGGTAACGAAGTCTCCGAGGCAGATTTGCAGGGCGGAGGCGTTGAGGACGTGTCGCCCGTTGATTCTCTTCCGGTAATCCACGCCCGCGACCCAGTCGCCCGCCGCTATCAGCGTACAGGGAAGAAAGCCGCTTCCCGGCGGCGGAATCGGCTTTTTTTCGCACAGCCCCACTCCGTACAGGCGGGCCTTATCCGTAAAGACCGGGATTCCTCCGCTGCATACGGCAGGCTCGGGCGGGGTGATGAAAATCACGCCTATCAACTGGGGGCACGTAAAAAGGCAGTTTGTCCTGAGAATCTTTTCCATCTCCCGCCTCCCGTTTCAGACCGCGTCATGCGATAATTTGTCAGTTTATGTTATTATATAGGAAAATTGCGCCTGTGTCA
>JAFSOM010000388.1 GCA_017447005.1 Oscillibacter sp. | reverse complement strand
TTTTGAACTGCGCAATCGTTCGACACTTGTACAGATTCACAGGTTCCCTCCTTATTGCACACCCCGAAGTCTCAGAGCAAAAGTAGCAAAAGCCGCAAAAGGTTCTGCGCGTGACATTCACACATGATTGGATGACTTTTGCTCCTTTTGCGAATTTCACATCGCTTGGCGTCCACGCATTGGGGAATCCGCGTTTCAGACCTGCGTATTGCCGGAGCGAAAGTAGCAAAAGCCGCAAAAGGTTCTGCGCGTGATGTTCACACATGATTTGTATGACTTTTGCTCCTTTTGCGGATTTCACGCCGTCTGGCGTCCACGCATTGGGGAATCCGCGTTTCAGACCTGCATATCGCCGGAGCAAAAGTAGCAAAAGCCGCAAAAGCGGACGCATGACATGACTTTTGCTCCTTTTGCGGCTTTTGCTCCGCAGTTACGTTACCTTGAAAATGTTTTTTGTGCCTGTTACGTGCTTATAAAGCACAATATAGCAGAATCAAAAGTGATTGTCAAGCACTATCAAGCACATTCTTGACAAAAATGTGCCTATGAGGTACAATAGGCACAGAAAGGAGGGGGTAGGTAATGGGACCTGAAATCCGGGCGGCGAGAAAAGCGGCTGGTTTGACGCAAGCGGAGTTTGCAAACGCTCTGGGCATGAACCGGGCAACCATTTCTAAATACGAAAATGGCATTATCGAACCTTCCGTAGCGCAGTTGAAGAAGATGTCCAGCGTTTTGGGCGTCCAGTGGTATCTGCTTGTTCCTCCAGAAGATAAGGACCAATACCTGAAAGCGGACACGTTTGGAATGTCGATTGCGTCGTACCGGCAGATGACTGTATCCGTAGGTCGTAAATTAACCTTACGCGACCAGCAAACAGGGCGTTGGATGGATGTCAAGATTCTCCGGGATGGTGAAATTGAAGTTTCTCCGCACTATATTTCCCCTCATGACCGCATTATGTTCGTGTTCTATCGCTTAAACAACAAAGGAAAAGAAAAGGCCGCTGACGCAATAGAACTTATCGCGGAAAATCCAGAGTATCAACTTAACCGGGATGCCTTAGATGAGGATGAGTACGAACACGAGGAAGATGAGGGTAAGGAGGAAAACCCCGCAAAGTAAGTCACGGTTCCCATTGGCTGAGATTCCCGATGACATGACGGATTCCAATAAAAAAACAGGCCGTCAGGACAAAATCTGACGGCATGGAGAACGTATATGGAGACATATCTCGCGTACTTTGACGAAACTGGCGACGACGGCATGGTCAAGTATTCCTGTGACCACTTCGTCCTGACCAGCGTCTATATGCCTGTCTCTTCTTGGCAGACGAACTTTGACGCATTCCGCGCCATGCGCAGGGAACTGCGGGACGCGTTCGGACTTCACGTCACGGAGGAATTTCACACCAAGCATTTCCTGACGGACAAGAATCCCTACCGCGCCTATCACTGGACGCAACAGGAGAAGCAGGAGATTCTCAAACGGTACGCAATCGCGCTGGCCTCGCTGGATATGCAGTGTATTAACGTGATTATCGACAAAAACCGGGCGAAACGTGACGATTATCCGGTTTTGGAGAACGCACTGACGTACAGCGTCCAGCGGATTGAGAACGACAGTGCGGGGAAATGGAAGTACGTCATCCTGTCGGACAAGGGGCGCGTGGGCGTCATGAGCCATACGGTACGCAAAATCCGCGCCTTTAACCCGATTCCGTCCATGTTCGGGGAGGCCTACCGGAATCAGCCCATCCGAAACATGGTGGAGGACATTCTGGAGAAAGATTCCAAGGAATCCTACTTCATTCAGGCCTGTGACTTTATCTCGTACTTCGCCCACCTCTATTTCGTGACGCACGACCAGCAAAGACCGCTCCCAAACCGGGTAGCCAACGTCATTGACGATTCCTTTGTCGCCAGAGTATTGGCGACGCTGAGGGCGGGGAACAAGATTAACTTCAAGGCCAGTCATTCCGCGCACCCGTTTGGGTTCGTGATATACCCCAAATAGACGCAAAAACACCACCTACGACGCATTCGCGCTTTCAGTGGTTCAAGGATAGTATAGCACATTCCGCGATATTGTCAAGATAAATTCTATGGATATTTGTACAATTAGTACAGATTGGTCGGCGTCAAGGACAGGAGGAGAGTATGTTTCCTGAAAAATCACAATTTCAAGAAAACAAATTCGCACTGGACGCCGTATTTCTGTCCTCCCGTTTCCCGCACGGAATCCGTAGCGAATCCCTGATTGACCAAAATAAAGTCCGTCGAATATACAGAGCACAGTTTGGCGTGGAAATTCCCGCTGAGGTAGATTTGCCTTCTTTGTTGCGGGACAGCGGGATTTGCTGTCATGACAAGGTTTACTTTTTCTCGGAGCGGCAAAAATCGGAGTTGCGCGACGCCATAAATGCGCTGTTTTCGGCGGGCTACCGGGTTCTGTACTACAGCGAACTCTTTCGCCGCCAGTCCGCGTTGCTGGAAAGCTGTCATTTGTACGAAGACGCGGCGCTACAGGCGGTATTGCGGGAGATACTGCCGGAAAGGGCGTGCCAAGAATCCCGTGTACTGGCCTCTGCGGACAGCGACGACTTGGATGAAGTCTTGGCGGCCTATGGGGACGAAATCAAATTGAGCGTTGCCGGGATTCAGGAACGGCGTCCGTATCTCAGCTTGTCCGCGATACGCGCTGTCCTCTCGTCTTCCGCGAAATTTGTCTGGACACAGCCGGAAACCTATGCTATAATTAATAAGATTACGCTTTCCGAGTACGACGTGCGGCAAGTAGAGACCGTCATTCTCCCGCAGATGCGCGAAAACGGCTACATTTCCCTGAACCAACTGCCTATTCAGGAGAGTTGCGAGAAAAATCCGGGAATTTCCCCCACGGCGATTCGGGACGTGATGTTTCTCCGCCATATGGCGCCGGTCTGCGCCAGACGGGGCGTCATCGCCACGCCCAAAGGCGCGAAATCCAGCGCCTACGAACTCATGACAGGCTATTGCAAAACGCTGGAACGGGCTTCGTTCGGCGAGTTGAGGGATTACCGGGACGAGTTTCTGACGGGTCTCCCTGATTCCTCCATACTGCAAGCGGCCTGCGCCTGCATGGTCAGAACGGGCGCGGATACGTTCGTCAGCGATAGGGCG
>JAFSOM010000387.1 GCA_017447005.1 Oscillibacter sp. | reverse complement strand
CGCCGCGAAAGCGAAATGGAACGAACTGTACGTGAACCCGGACACCGGAATTACCGTCACCCCCAACGCGAAAGCGTTCGACACCGTGACCTATTCCGGCTACCTGTTCGCGGAGGCGCACGACGTGGACACGGAAGCGTCCTACGCCACGCCTCTGCGCTACGGCGTGTTCAGTGAGGACAACGAAGCGAAAGCCGTCGAAAATTTCCTGAAAACTGTCGAACGGGCGAATTATACGATTACTTCCGGGTTCTCCGGGACGCCGAACCTTGTGCCTGTCCTGACGAAATACGGCTATATCGAGGAGGCGTACAAGCTCTTTGAGCGGACGGAGTACGCGTCGTGGCTGTATCCCGTGCTGAACGGCGCGACATCCGTCTGGGAACGCTGGAACTCCTACACCGTCGAGGGCGGCTTCAACGGCAACAACTCCATGAACTCGTTCGACCACTTCTCGCTTGGCGCGATTTCCGAATGGATGATGGAGTATCAGCTTGGCATTACCCACGATGAGCCGGGCTATCAGAACTTCGTTTTACAGCCGACCGTCGGCGGGAGTTTCAGCCACGCAAGCGGGAGTTTTGAGTCTCCCTATGGGACGATTTACAGCGGCTGGAAAGCGGAAAACGGCGTTATGACGGAATACGAAATGACCGTCCCCGCCAATACGAGCGCCGAGTTGTATCTGCCGATTTCCGAAGAACAGGCGAAAAGTCTTACCTTTGCGGAGGGCGTCAGCTTTAGCGGCATGGAATCCCGCAATGGGCGCGACTGCGCGAAATTCAGCGTGGTGGCCGGAAGATACGCGTTTTCGATTCCACAGATTCCGCAGTCATAACGCTACGGATTCCTCGCGCAGTGAAAATTGAATTCCGCCTTGCCCCCTCTTTCCGTTACGGGAAGAGGGGATTTTTCATGGTCAGGCGGGACGATGATAAAGCCGAAAGAGCAATATTGAAAGGACGCGATTTGCCCGGACAGTTCTGGAGAAGCCGGATATTACTATCCGCGAACTCAACGCGAAATTGAATCCGGGTGTCAGTGACGAAACTGTCCGGACAAAGGTCTCGGGACTTGGCCTGTGTTACAAAACAACGCTTCACGCTTCGGAACAGGAACGGCCTGACATTCAAGACAAGCGGGAATGGCGGCGCCGATGGCGGGAAAACATGATGACGCCTTCCCTTCATAGACTGGTATTTTTGGATGAAAGCTGGATAAATACGAATTTAACCCGTCGTTACGGTCGCGCCTTTGGCAAAGAGCGCGTGACGGATTGCGTTCCTCTGAATAAGCTGAAAAACGCAACCATTCTCCCGTCTATGCGCATGGATGGCTCCGTCGCTTATACAACGTATTCCGGCGGAACAACCGGAAACAAGTTTATCGGCTATCTGAAAGAAGCGCTGATACCCGCGCTCAAACCGTTTGATATTGTCATTATGGACAATCTGCGCGTTCATTACATAGAGGCAGTCCGGACGCTTTTATCCCGCGCCGGAGTCATGCTGATGCGCCGCCTGCCCGCGTACAGTCCGGATTTGAATCCTATTGAAATGATGTGGTCAAAAGTGAAAGCAATTCCGCGCAAAGCAAAGAGACCATAGTGCTTTGAAGAGTGACGTCAGGAGTTCTCACGTCACTTTTTTTCTTAGAAAAAATCCCGGAAGATGACATTTAAACTTCATTTGATGGGACATTGTTGAAACAAGAAAGTAATTAATGAGCGCGTATGCATTTCTCATTTGATTACTGGTGACGTTTTTCCTGGGATTGTTATGTGTTAGAGCCTATCCTAAAATTAGTTAGGATAACTCAGGACTGATGAACTGTAATGAGTTTTCTCCAGACAATCATCGCGCAGGCGAATTGTACAAGGGCAAGATAATTGTCCGCCTTTTTCTCAAAACGGACGAGAAGTTTCCGAAAACGGTTCATAAAAGAGTGCGGAACTTCCACAACCCAGCGTTTGGCGTGAAACTTCGGATTTCTTTCCAGTTCTTTCTTTTCCGTTCCGCGCGGAACAATATGAGGGATGTAACCTCTCCCCGTGAGCAGTTCTTCCTTTCCGATATACGCCGCGTCCAGACAGGCGTTTTGAGGATGTTCCGCTGTGGCTTGCGGACGCAAAATTACGATACCGTCGATGGTAGCCTCCAAAAGAACGCTGTCATGTCGGTTCGCGCCGTCGAGAACAACCGCCAGAGGGATTCCGCCCTAATCTGTCCAGACGCTCCGTTTCGTTCCCATTTTGCCTCTGTCCGTCGGATTTGGCCCAACCGCTTCACGCGCCAGCGGCGCTTTGACCATACGCCCGTCGCCGCACTGCCATTCCCATTGGATTCCCTTGAGTTCGTCGTACTCTCCAAGCCCCATTTGCCAGATTTTCAGGAAAAATCCAGCCTTGGTCCACGCTTGAAAATACCTGTGAAGCGAACTGCCGGAGGCGTATTCCTTTGGCGCGGCTTTCCACTGGCATCCTGTACGTAAAACGTAAAGAATGCCAGCCAGTATTTTTCTTGGCGGAATCGGCTTGCGCCCTTGTCCGGGCTTATGCTGATACGTCTTGTTCGGCTCGCGCTTTGTTCCCGTATCCGGGACAGCGCTCTTGACTTTTTCCCAGAACTCATCAGAAATTGTCCATGATTTGTAACTCTTCTTTTCCATAACTCTCACTCCCTTGTCCCTGTATTATAGCACAATTTCCTCCAAATGTCTAATTTTAGGATAGGCTCTTAGTATACCACTTATCACAGCGCTTGTCTACCCTGTTGTGAATACGTCCTCTAAAGAATTCATGTTCGATATAAAGGAAGCGGAGACTAAGCTCCGGCAAAAAGATGTTTCAGCGCATCTATGTCCAAGAGCTTAAAATCGCTTCTGCTGCTCTTTTCAACCATGCCATCATTCTGGAGTTCCGACATCTTCCTGCTGACTGTTTCCGGGCGGAGACTGATAGCGGCTGCCATATCATCTAACCGCATAGAAATCACTTTGCCGTGATTCCGCTCATGCTCATAGAGTAAGAAACCAGCTAAACGCGCCTTTGGGTCATAAGTGGAAAAAATCAGATTCCGCTGATTGGCGTCCTGAAGTTTATAGCTCAGGAGACTGATGACCTGCATAGTGCTGTTTGTGTTTCGGATACCCTCTTCAAAACTTTGCTGGTCAATCACAGCATTCCACTAACGATACGCAAAGTGCGGAGTACATATAGCGGCTATTGTGAATGAAAAGTCCTTCCCAAAGGGCATCGCCCGCTGAAAAAATAGCAATGATTCGCTCACGTCCAGCGGCGTCCGTTGAGCAAATTTTAATCTCTCCTTCACGGATAAAAAACAAGTTGCCGGCAGTTTCCCCATTGCGAAAGAGGTATTCCCCTTTATTCCGGGAAATATGAGAAGTATGCTTCAAAATCCATTGCTGGGTTTCATTCGGCAACGCTGTGAGAAAGGGAATTTCCTTCATGCAACGTCCGCCGCAAACAACGCACGGCTCTTGCATATTTGAGTTCAATACTATTGTCCCTTCGACTTTAGATTGCAGTTGCTGTAATGTTGTCTTTTCAGACTTTTAAGAGGTCATTACAGGGAGTTGCCTCCGCTATCGTTCCTGTTGCGTATCCATCAGGTGAGGTCAGAGGAATGACCGGGCGAATAGAATCCTGTCGCTAAAACGAACTGACTTTCCGTGATTATCGTCCGGCGCATTCCTCATCATCCCGGCGAATTATTCCAAATTCGCGTGATACTGCCAGAGCGAACGCATTTCAAGATGTTTCCGCTCGATAATCATCTTTGCGAGGATGTCTCCAAGCAGTAATACGGACTGTTCAAACAGAGAGGTCATGGGCTGGCAGGAGTCAATTTCGTCGGGCAGATAATTCTTCGTCCGAACCGGAATCCGTACCATGAAGTCGGCAATCTCCCGCATATCGCTGTTGGGATTGGAGCCGATATGCGCGATTTTGCAGTTGACCGTTTCCCGCGCCTTTTTCGCAATGCCCAAAGGGAACAGAGAGCCGCCGGAGCCGGAACCCACAATCAGCAAATCCCGTTCGGTAATGGCCGGTTCCGTGATTTCGCCCACGTAATGCGCTCTGACGCCCAGATGGGCCAGCCGTTTGCAGACGCACTGGAGCGCCAGCATGACGCGCCCCACGCCTACAAAAAACACCTGTTCCGCGTTCAGAATCTCATCGGCCAGCCGTTCCAGTTCCGTCGGATTCACGCTCCCCAATGTGGCGCCCAGTTCCGCGAGAACCTGTTCGCTGGTCCGCTCGTACTGTTCCTGAAAATCTGTCGTCATGATTTTCCTCCCGTTACGGACGCGCGAATCCGGTTCAGGGCTTCCACGCCCTCCGCGAGATTGTCGCGCTTCAACGAACTGCTTCCGGTTACCAGAGAAAAAGCATTTGGAATAATGAGATATAGTGGAAAAGTGTCGGAAAATATGCTACAATGACAGCATGAAAGTTAAAAGTTTGAAAAAGGCTCTTCAAGGGGTCAAAGACCCGCGCCGAACGGAATGCGGGAATAT
>JAFSOM010000386.1 GCA_017447005.1 Oscillibacter sp. | reverse complement strand
GACAAGCGTCGTATCGTCGGGGCCGCCGGCGTCGTACCAGCGGTAGACCGCCTCGCGGATGTCGTCCTTTATCCAGTTTTTCGACAGGCGCACGTTCCACGAAATCACGCACGACGCCGCGACAAAGCATACCGCCGCGCCCGTCAGCAGTTGCGGGACGCCGTAACGCTCCAACAGCGGCTCTTCCGACAGTATGCGCAAACCCTCCCAGAATAATACAACGGCGCAGGGAATCCACAGCGGCAGGAAGAACAGGTTGTAACGGTTTCCGAATCCGCCGTAGGACATATCCGCGTAAATGCCCGCCTTGACCGCGAAGTAGTAGAGAATCCAAGTCAGGACGTTGGCGACGACAAACGCCCGTGCGAACTTCCGGCCCCAGATAAGGACGATAACCGACAGAATCAGCGCGACGCCCAACAGTATCCGCGCCGACATGCCGTTATAGTCCGGGACGAGATTCCAGCGGAATACGGTCATGAGATTGCGCAGGGTGTCGCGTAAGAAACCGTCGTGAAATTCGATTTGCGTACCGGCGAAGGCCCCGCCCCTCTGCATGGGCAACTGTTTCTTCAGGAACAGGAAGTACAGCGGCAATCCCGCGATAACCAAGGCCGCGACGTACCCGGCGCATAATTCGAGCGTCCGGCGCGGCGTGCGCATGCAAAATAACGCCGTCAGGGCCAACGCAACCACCGGAAAGGCCGCCCCGTACTGACTGTATACGGGCACAATCGCCGCCAGTAGGAACAGCGCGATATGTTTCCGCGACGGCTCCTCAATCAGCCGGAACCACGCGTAGACCGTCCAGAACAGGCTCGCCAGCAGTAAGCAGTACTCGGCGGCCTCCTGCCAGTAGAACGACATGCGGTAGACAAACGCCGCGCCGCAAACCGTCAGCGACGCCAACCACGATTTCCCCGTATAGCGCCGTACAAACTTATGCAATCCCGCCATGCCGACGGCGCCCGCGACGACGCCGAAAAATCGGAACCACCATTCCGTGTCGCTGACCCTCAGCCAGAACCATAAGAGGACGTTATAGAGCGGCGGCTGTAACGTGCTGATAATGCGCTCGTACATGTTCGCGGTATGCGAAAACGGCAAGGGACCTGTCAGTACCTTGGAGTACCAGTATTCGATAGCCTCGTCGAACCACAGCGCCGACATCGTCAGGCGGTGACACGATACCAGTACGAACAGCGCGAACGCCGCGCCCGTCAGAAGAAGGTCTCGTTGTTTTGATTGTTTCATGTGCGTTGTTGTCTCCGTCTTAATAGTTTTCGTTCAGGGCTTGCAAGCGTTTGCAAGACCCCTCCCCCTGTCCCCTCCCCTTTCAGGGGCGGGGGAACGGATTTTTTCAGGGCGTTGAGAAAGTCCCAGAAGTCCCCTGAAAGTAGGAATTTAGGGGGTGCGTAAAGTGAATAACATTGGACTTTTTTACCGTTTCCGGAAAATCAGCAGTTTGCTTGCGACGTAGTTCAGCACGACGACAAGAACATTGTCCAGCGCCTTGATTATCAGGTCGTTACAGCGCAGTACGTCCACGAACAGGAACATACAGCCCAAGTCCACTAAGCCCGTCGCCAGTCGGCAGGAAAAAAACGACACGATTTCCCGCCCGATTTCCGACGCCGTCCGCGCCTCGCTATGGAATACCCAGCGGCGATTGGTCACGTAGGCGAACAGTACCGCCAACACCCACGCGATAACCGTGGACGCCGTCACGCCCAGTCCCAGCGGGTACGCCGCGACCCAGTACGCCGCCATATTGACCAGCGTCGTGCACACGCCGAAAAACAGATACGGTATCACATCCTGATAACGCGTGTAAAGGGCTTTCAGTTTCTCCATGTTCACGGCTCAACTCTCTTTTCCGTTCCGGGGCTTCAAGGCGACCTTCCGGGGCTTACGGCTCCCTTTCTTATCCGTCTTTTTGTTCGCCGGATGTTTCCGGGGTACGCCCTTCGGCTTTGTCCGCGTTTCGACGGCTTCCGGCGCGTCCCCGGTATCGGCTTGCGCGTCCGGCGTTTCCGTCACGCTTTCGGCTTCGTCGGCGGCGTCCGGCGTTTCCGTCACGCTTGCGGCTTTGTCGGCGGCGTCCGGCGTCTCCGCTACGCTTGCGGCTTTGTCGGCGGCGTCCGGCGTCTCCGCTACGCTTTGGGCGGCTTCCGTCTCCGGTTTCTCCGTCTCCGTGACGCTCTCCGCGTTCTCCGTTTCCGGTACGCTCTCCGCGTCCTCCGTCTCCGGTACGCTCTCCGCGTCCTCCGTCTCCGGCTTCTCCGATTTCAGTACGCTTCCCGCGTCCTTCATCACGTAGACCGTTTTCGGCATATCGGGAATGTCGTCCTCTAACGTCGTCTCCGCGTCCGGGTCCCATGTCTCCAGCGTCTCAACCGGGGCCTCGTCGGCTAACATCGCCTTCTTAAACGCGTGGAAGTCCCCTAACGCCTTGATTCCTATCCCGATTATCTTCCGCACGTTGACCGAGTTCACGCCCCCCTGACGCGGCTTGAACGTAATTTTGCGGAATCGTATCCGCTCCCCGTAATAGGAAAAGAACGTCGTGAGCATGATGTTCGGGAGGTTGTAGTCGGCGGCCATGCGCGGCAGGTACTTCGCCACGACTTCCGCCCGCATAAGACGGAACGGCGCGTTCGCGTCCGGGACGCTGACGTGAAAGTACAGTCCCAGCAACAGACAGACCACGCGTTCCACGAACGCCCGGATTTTCCCGTCGCCGCGCTCCTTACGGAATCCGAATATCCCCGCGTAACGCTCGCGCAGTTTCCAGAACGACGCGAACTCCGCCGGGTTCGTCTGTCCGTCCGAATCCGTCTGGAAGATGTACGTCGCGCCGCGGTCAATGGCGTACTTGTAAAGCGCGATAACCTTCGGGCCGTGCTGTTTGCCCGTGTTCGAGAGGACTTCCAGCTTCGGAAACTCCCGCTGTAACGCTTCCAGCTTGTTATGCGTGCCGTCACTGCTCCCGCTGTCCGCGATGACCATACGCGAATCCTCGCCCTTGTCCGCCACTATCGGATACCATGCCCGCACAACGTCCTCAATATTCGCTTCCTCATTATAGGCGGGCATGACAAGGTATAAACTGTCCATGCGCGTGATTCCTGCCTTTCCTCTTTCATAGAATTAAGGAACATTATATACGCTACAGGCCTGTTTTGCAAGCGGGAATTTGGACGCCCGACGCCCTCCCGCCGTTCGCCGGGGCTTGCAAACGCCCGAAAAGTATGCTATACTCATGCGCAATCCGCTTTTGGCCCGGAAACGCTGTCCGGGAGGCGGCCTTATGACGTAAAATTCCGCCCGTCGCGGCGGCTGGAGGAACTATATGGCAGTGAAGAAACATTCCGCGAAACAGGACTACGGCAACGACAGCATTTCCTCGTTAAAGGGCGCCGAACGCGTGCGCAAGCGTCCGGGGGTCATCTTCGGCTCCGACGGTCTCGACGGCTGTGAACACGCCGTCTTTGAGATTCTATCCAACTCCATCGACGAGGCCCGCGAGGGTCACGGCAACCTTATCACCGTGCGGCGCTTCCTTGACCAGTCGATAGAAGTACAGGACGCCGGGCGCGGCTGTCCGGTCGATTGGAACGAGAAGGAGGGCCGTTACAACTGGGAGCTTGTCTTTTGCGAACTCTACGCCGGGGGCAAGTACGATAACCTCACGGGCGACAGCTACGAGTACTCCCTTGGCCTTAACGGTCTGGGCGCGTGCGCCACGCAGTACGCCTCCCGCTATATGAACGTCACCGTACAGCGCGACGGCTACGAGTACCAGTTGCGTTTCGAGCGCGGCGAAATTGTCGGGGACTTGCAAAAGACGCCCTTGCCCCGTAACCGCGCCCGCCAGACAGGTACGAAAATCCATTGGCTCCCCGATTTGGACGT
>JAFSOM010000385.1 GCA_017447005.1 Oscillibacter sp. | reverse complement strand
GCTCCTTTCGACGTGTTTTCAAATCGCTCGGCTAAATGTAACCCCCCTCCCCCTGTCCCCCTCCCCTTTCAGGGGCGGGGGCGCCGGCCTTGAAAACGCTTTCAAGTTCCGGTAAGTCCCCCCTGAAAGGGGGGATTTAGGGGGGTTATGCGCAAAGTGAATGACATTGGGATTTAGGGGGTTATGCGTAAAGCGAATGAGATTAGATTTACTAAGGTATCCATACGTTTTTTACGCTCACGGCGCGGGAACCGTGTCCCGGGCGGCCTCCCATAGAACCACGGCGGCGGCAATCGCGGCGTTCAGGGATTCGCAACGCGCCGCCATGGGAATACGGAATACGCTATCGCAGAGCGACAAGACCTCTTGCGAAAGTCCGTTCCCCTCACTGCCAATCGCGGCGGCGAAACGGGAAAGCTCCATGTCCCGCACGTCTTTCGCGTCCGGACGCAGGGCCGCGCCGTACAGCGGAAGTCCCGACGCTTTCAGCAACGCGGACAGTTCCGCCGTCCCGCAGTTCCACGCCGGAACGCGGAACGCCGCGCCCATCGTGGCCCGTACCGTTTTCGGACGCCATAGGCCCGCGCAGCCGTTGAGCAGAAAGACGCCGTCGGCGCTGAACGCGTCCGCCGTGCGCAGTATCGTGCCGACATTGCCGGGGTCCTGTAGGCCGTCAAGTACGAGATAGCGCCGCCCGTCCAGTTTGCACGGCAGAGGCCGTTCGGGAATCGCGCATACGCCTAAAACGCCTTGGGGGGTTTTCGCCGGGGAGACCGCGCCCATAATGTCCGGCGTCACGGATACCTTGCGCACAGATTCCGGCAATGCGGGAAGCTCCGCGCCGTCCGTATATAGTACGGTTTGGACGGCGACGCCGTGAAGAAGAGCCTCTTTGAGCAGTTTCGGGCCGTCGCACACGAACGCGCCTTGCTCCCGCTGGTACGACGCCAACGAAACCAGTTTGCGGATATGCGTTATCAGCGGGTTTCCCCGGCTTGCGATACGTTCCATGGACGGCGTTCCCTCCCGACTGACCGCGTTTCCGTCCCGCGCAAGGGGACGTTGTTCCGGCTCGTTGCGTTTCCCCCCTCTGTCACTTCGTGACATCTCCCCCCGTTCCGGGGGCGACTTGGGGCGTTCTATTCGTTCCGTCACATTGATTTCTCCGCAGTTCCTAAGCGCGATTTTCCCTCCGGAAAACGCGACGGGGCAATCATAACACAGGCCCGCCGGGGATTGCAAGACGCTATGACAAATTTTTATTCGCGTCCGGCGCCAAATTTTGCCATAACTTGCGTGCAATTCTCTTGGAGGCTATCAAAAATTCTTGCGAAACAGGACGCATTTTCACGAATATGGCCCTTGCAAAAGCCCCCGGACGGCGCTATAATCTGGTACGTATGGGCTTTGCGCGGGTACGCTATCCGCAAAGCGGGAATCTCCGGAAAGGGTACGCTATCCGCAAAGCGGGAATCTCCGGAAAAAAGGATGAGGTGGAGCGCTATGAAGTCAGAACAGGAGACGCCGGAAGTGTCGCCGAGGGAATCGGCGGCGGCGCTGGCGTCGGACAGCGGACACGGAAATCGCGTCGGGGTTGCGCCTGACGGGGGTTGCCGTGTGTTTTTTGTCGTCCCCGTGTGGAAATGCGGACGCGTCCCGGCCTCTTGCGACCGGCGCGGAAGTAGTAAGGAGGTGGCGCGTTGAGCGACTTTCCGCTGTCCGCCGTGAGCGCGACGGCGATAATACTGGCTGTGGCGGCGGTCATCCGCCTGCTGATTATCCCGAAATTCGCGCTTATGCCGGGGCCGTTCCAGTTGATTCTCGAACAGGGCGTGGAACTATGCGACGCGTTCGCCGGGTTTCTGGTGAAACTGCGCGGGGCGCTCAAAGCGGCGGCGATTGGTTTTGTACGGGGACTGGCGCGGGCGTGTAAGGCTGTCGCCGGGTTCTGTAGGCGGCATACGCGGGAACTGCTGGCGTGGGGCGCCGTTATCGCGGTTCTGCTGATTCTGTGCCGGATTGTCCCCGCCGCGCCTCATCACGAGGACATCAACGTAGCCATGCGCGACGCGGTACTGCATGACCATAACCAAATCAGCCTGTTCGGATGGAAGGACGTAAACCCCGGCCTTATCGCCGC
>JAFSOM010000384.1 GCA_017447005.1 Oscillibacter sp. | reverse complement strand
TGTCGCGGGGAACGCCGTCCACAAAGGCGTTCATCGTGTTCTCGCACGTCTGGATGATGGCCTCCAACTGGTCCTCAATGGGGTCCCCGGAGTTGATTTCTGCCTCCGTCGCGCCGTTATAGGCGGCGGTGAAAAAGGCGCGGTCCATTTCCGACGCCATGCGCAGGACATGGTTTCGCGCTCTCTTTTCCAGCAGACCGTCCACGCCGTAAAGCCGGATGTCCTTTTCCTCAATTTCCTCAATGATTTCCCTGTCCTGGTCAATGGGCACGCTCACAGGACGAGCTTTCACGGCGTCGCCCTTTCCGGCGGCGCGGGCCGTGCCGTAGGCCTTGGGGGACGCGTTGGCGAAGCGCTTGACCTCCACGCTCCCCGACGTGGGGTCGCCGGAGAGGTCCCTGTTCTTCATGTCGGCGGAAATCAGCGACTTTTGTATGTTCTCAATCGTCCTGCCGTACAGTTCGGAAAGGTAGTCCTTTCCTTCCTGCTCCAGCAGGACGTTCAACGAGGGGATTCTTGCCATACGTTATCATCCTTCCATTAGAAAATAATCGGCGGCGGAGTTGACTTGCCGCCGCTTGCGGGTTCCGTGGCGGGAGAGGTGAATTTCGGCGCGTTTTTCGCCGCCTCCGCAGTCTTGGCGGCTTCCTGCGCTTCCTTCTCCGACGCCGCCTTTTCCTCGGCGGACTGGTACAGGGACGGGTCGGCCTTTTTCGCGTCCTTCATGAAGTCGTCGAACCCGTAAAAGCCCATTTCCGCGCCTTTCCATCTCAGGCCGTTCTTTTCGTCCATGCACTCCGCCATCAGTTGCTTGCGGGCGTAGGGCGACGTGACGCCATATTCTTCCAGTTTCGCTTTGAGCCAATCCTGCTGGTCGCGGGCGGTTATCTGCGCGTTGAACTTCGTCTCGGCGTCCTTGGCCTTCTGTTTCAAAGCGGCGATTTCCGCCTTGACCTTCTCCGCGTCCATGCCCTCAAAGCCCTTTGTCGCTTCCTGAAGGCTTTCCAACTGCGTCTTATAGCCGTCGCGTTCCGTCTCCAGCTTGCCAACCGCCTTGGTGAACTCGCCCACCGATTTGTAGCGCTCGAAGAAAGCCTTCTTCACATCGGCTTGCTTCTCCTCCGGGATTTCGATTCCAGCGTTTTTCAGAATCTCCAACAGTGCTTTCATGGTACAATCCTCCTGAGCGTGTTGTTGAACCTGCCGCCGCAGGGATAGAGGTAGCCTGTTAGACCACAGGCAAGGTGAATATAAAAAGCCCTCCTGACGGAGAGCGTTTTACCGGATTATAAATTGTTCGTCCCCAAAACGCCGCGCTTGGCGCGGTCTTGCGTCCGAGCGTTGAGGTTATTTAAAGCCGCCGATACGTGATTGAGTGCCACGACGTTTTCATGACAGGCGAACGGTCCGTTCTGGAAGTCCTTCAAGCGGTCGCGCACGATTTCCAGCAAGTCAGTGTCAAGAACGCCGGGAGTGGAAGCGGGGTCATTGCGTGGACCTTTCTGGAAATGGATTTCCCCGTTGTAAAACAGGTCGTCTTTTTCAAGGCGTTTAGGCAACTCCTCCGGCGTTACGTCGCCGTGTTTGAAAACGGCGTAATGATGGTGCGCTCCTCCGGGGCCGGGTTCGTCCACGGCAAATACGTCATTGAGTTTGTTTTCCTGTTGGATGGTTTGCAGTTCTTTCATAGGATTTTCCTCCCCGTTATAATCCGCTCATTTCGCCCAATTCGTAGAAGTCGACAAAGCCCACAACGGAACACTGTTTCTCATAGGCTTTTCCGTCCGGGAAAATCGGGACGTTGTACGCCTCGCATACGGCGCGTTCCATCCGACAGCCGCGAGCGTCGCGCCAGCCGTCCGCAAAACAGGCAAGGTCGGCGGCCGCCAGCAGTTCCAGCGACTTCCCCAGATACCAGACGCCCGCTTTGTCGCCGTCCATCGGCGCGAACTCGGCGATGTCGGTGTCAATCAGTTCCGCCGCCTCTCCCGGATACGCCTTTCGGACACGTTCCAGAATGGCTTGCTTTTCCGCCGCTACTTCGGCGTCGGAGCGTCCACGGACAGGGACGGAGACGAATACTCTCATAGCGCGTTACCCCTTTTGTTCCGCGCTCTTTTTCGCGGCATTCTCCCGCTTTTCGCGTTCCTTAGCGGCTTTCGCGGCCTTTTTCTTAGCCGCCTTTTCCGCTTTCTTGCGCTCTTTCTCCGCCTTCCGGCGTTCCTTCTCACGCTGTCTCGCTTCCTTCTGATGTTCAGCGTACAAATCGGGCCACGGGCCGTTGGCGTCTCCGAACGTGTAGGCCGTAGAGCTTACGTTCGCGGCGTAGGCGGGAGACAACGCGCCGAAAGCGGAGAGCGTCAGCGTCAGACATAAGGTCAGAGACAAAAATTTCTTTTTCATGGTAAGGCTCCTCTCTGAAAATGGCAATAGAAAAGCGCCGAACCTTTCGGCCCGACGCTCTGTTGATGTGTCTTGCCTCTCTTCCGTCCGTGTGGTAAGATTGGGACGGAGACGGGAGGCGATATTCGGTTGATAGGGCTTGCCAAGCCTGAGGCGCAGGAATACGAGGGAAAGGAGGATTATGTTATGCTGTATCTCATTGCCTATGACCTGAACGCGGAAGGCCAGAACTACAAAACCGTTATTCAGGCGATTGAATCCTTGGCGGTTAGCGAAGACGACTGTTGCCCTATCCAACGGTCCGTCTGGATTGTCCGCTCTGATAAGCCGTCCGAAAGCGCCGTATTGGAGACGCTGAAACCCGCTATGGATGACAACGACCAGTGCTTTATCACCAGACTGGGACGCTATCCCGAAAGCGTCATGAAACCGGAAATCAAAGCGCAGATTAACCGGATAATAAAACGGAATATTGCGTCCGATGTCAAGCCGTACTTGTTTTAACAAACGGCTCTGACACATAATTTCCTTCTTCGTCAAAGTGACAGATGACCGTTCGGCCCGTCTGACGCACTTCCACGCCGATTTGTTTCAGCAGGTCGCTACAGAGTTTCGCGGCCTCCTCCTCTGTAACGCTGTCTTTGAGACGGTATTTCCTGGTGAGCGGGGCCGCGAAATTATTCTCTACCCGGATAATCCGATGGTCGTTCAAATCATCCGCAATCCAGATTTCCCCGGATTCCTCGCGGTGTACGCGGGACGGCGGAACGCTTTGGATTTCCGCGAGTTGCTGTTCATTTGACATTTTAAGGGCTCCTTACGTTATCACAAACTCCCGGCATTTTTCACAGAGTTCATTGGCCCTATTGATGTCAAAAGGCTCAATGGCTAATTCCATATCCATCTCATCGTTACGGATTTCCTGTACTTCATAGCATTCGCCATAAGTAATTTTCCGTCCGAATAATGGACATGAAAATTCAGAATCATGACTTTGCGCCATTTTGACCAGCCTCCAAATAATCCCGGTACTTCTTTCTCAGCTTTTCTGGGACAGCGGTGACAAGCTGGTTTTGCAGATTTAACACTGCGTAACCATTGTCCGCTAAAAACTTGAGAGTTTTTCGCTCCGATTGATATAGAATCAGTCTATTGTTGTTAATTATAGACTGCGCCGCTTCTAATGTCAATCCCGCCCTGTCAGCTTTTTGGACTAAATTTTCCGAAAAATGCTTTGTCACTCCAGAGATTGTGGGTATCTGGTCTATTTTGACAACATAGTCTTTCCCTGAAAACGCTTCCACTACTGTTATTTTCCCTGAATACTCTTTTAATTCGTCAAAAGGAGAGCTTTCCTTGACTGCCGCAAATGACTTTCTGGTGTCGGCGCGTGTCCACTTGGCAACCTCTATCCGCTCCGCCAGACGTTTCAGCTTGTTGTCCTCGCAAAACTTGTTGTACGCCTCATTCTGACGCTCCAACAGTTTCGCGGTCTTGGCGTACTCCGCTTCCAGTGACGCTTTTACCCCGGCGTCCTCCGTGGCCTCTATGCCTTCCCTCAACGCGATGAGCTTGGTTTTCGTGTGACGGATGCGCCGTTCCATTTCCCTCTGACGCTGGCTAAGGTCATAGACGCGCCTGTTTTCCTCCGCGTCAAAGTCTTTGAAGGGGTTGTGGTTCGGGTCGCCGGGGCCGAAGCTGTGGCGGCAGTTCCACCCGCACAAGCCCTCGCCCGTGCCGTAGCCTGTTGTTTCCACGAACGGCGGGTATCGCTTATCGCGTCCGCTCCTGCTGTATAGTTTGCCCTGCCACCAGAAATGATTGCCCGGATTCTCCCCGCCGTCGCCGTAACGCGCCCCGATGTGCGCCGACACGCGGATTAAATCCCAGTCCCGCTCCTCCATGTCCGTCAGGCTCATGTTGCCCGCCGCCTGCGCGGTTCCGGTTCGGACGGCGCGGAGTACGGCGACTTCTATC
>JAFSOM010000383.1 GCA_017447005.1 Oscillibacter sp. | reverse complement strand
GTGAACAAAACCGCAATCAAAAATTTCGCGGTCACGGCGCGGGAAAAGCTGATACAGGACGCCCGTTATCAGGCCGGACTGCTCGGAATCACGGAAAGCGGCGTGACGGACGGGCGGACGGTCAACGGCGCGGAGCTTTACGAAATCGGCGGCGGACAACTGCGCACGATTCAGGGGACGGAAGTCGAACAGCGCCGCCATCTGGTCAGCGAACTGCGCCGCCGCGCCGCCGATACCGATTACGCCACCGCTTATCGTTACGTTATGGAAGAGGCGGCGTATACGTGGTTCAACCGCCTGATTGCCATTCGGTTTATGGAGGTCAACGGCTATCTGGAATCACGCGTGTTATCGTCGGAGGGCGGCAAGACGGAGCCGGAGATTGTCGCCGCGCCGTTTGAATCCGGGCTGGATTTCGACGACGCCGAACGCCGGCAAATCGCCCGATTGAAAGCCGCGAACCGCGCACAGGAAACGGATACCTTATTCCGTCTGCTTTTCCGCAAGCAATGCAACGCGCTCAATGAGATTCTCCCCGGACTGTTTTCCCGCACGGACAGCCCCGGAAGTTACGAGGAACTTCTGCTCAGTCTATCGTGCAACGACCCCGAAGGCGTCGTGCGCAATCTCGTGGACAGTATCCCGGAAGCGGATTTTGACATTCATCGCGGCGGACAGGTGGAGATTATCGGATGGTTATACCAATATTATAACACGGAGCCAAAAGCGGAGGCGTTCGCAAAAAAAGGACGCATTACCAAGGACGAACTGCCCGCCGTCACGCAGTTGTTCACGCCGGATTGGATTGTCCGTTACATGACGGAAAACAGTCTGGGGCGGCTGTGGACGGACGCCCGCCCGGAATCCGTCTGCCGCGCCGATTGGAAATATTATCTCGACGAAGCGGAGCAGACGCCCGACGTACAACAACAGTTGGCGCAAATCCGCCGGGAACGCGCCGGACTGAATCCGGATGAAATCAAAATTATCGACCCGTGCATGGGAAGCGGGCATATCTTAGTGTACGCGTTCGACTTGCTTATGCAAATCTACCATGACGCGGGATGGCCCCGCCGCGACGCCGCCCAAAGTATCATAAAAAACAACCTTTACGGGCTGGACATTGACAAGCGGGCGTATCAACTCTCGTATTTCGCGCTGATGATGAAGGCGCGGGAACACGACCGCCGCTTTCTGGAACGCGGATTACAACCGAACGTCTGTTATATTCAGGAAAGTAACGATATAATTAACTTTCCGTTAGACGATTTCGGCTGGACGCTCCCGGAGGCGGACGCGGCCCGGACGCAACTTGAAAATCTGTTGTCGGAGATGAAGGACGCCCGCGAATATGGCTCTCTCGTGCGGCCGACGCCGTGCGACTGGACGCTGTTGGAGAAATTCGTACTGTCCGGGGCGAACTGGGGGCAAGCCGATTTCGATACGCTGGACTATGAGCGCGTACAGGATAAAATCCGCGATTTGCTGAAACTCGCCGCGCTGTTATCGCAACGTTATGACGCGGTTATCACAAATCCGCCGTACATGGGCGGAGCGAATATGAGCGGGAAACTGTCGGAGTTCGTCAGGAAGCGTTACCCGGACAGTAAAGCGGATTTGTTCGCGTGCTTTATCGAACGCTGTCTGCAATTCGCAAAGGAGCGCGGCTATGTCGCTATGATAACGCAACACGCATGGATGTTTCTTTCGAGTTTCGAGAAACTGCGCGTAAAATTGCGCCTTACGGATACGGTAAATATGGCGCATTTGGGGGCGCGGGCGTTTGAGGAAATCGGCGGGGAAGTCGTGCAGACGACAAGTTTTGTCATGCGCCGGACGCATATTCCGCAATACGCGGGGACTTACTGCCGCCTGATTGAACCGACGACGCAAAACGGAAAAGAGGAAATGTTTTGCGCGGGAATTAACCGTTATATCGCAAAACAGGATAACTTTTCTAAAATTCCCGGCGCGCCTGTGGTATATTGGGTAGGTCACATAATTTTCGCCGATTTTGAAAGGGGAACTCCATTAAAATCGCTTTCTAAAGCGAGACGTGGCCTTGAAACTGGGAATAACGATAAATTTTTAAGGTGTTGGTGGGAAGTAGACGATGGGTGTATTGATTTTCATTGTTCATCCTTGCGGAACTTTTCACGCAAATGGCTTCCTCATCATAAAGGCGGAAGTTTCAGAAAATACTACGGCAACCACGAACTTGTAGTATATTTTTTCAATGACGGTTCAGAAATCCGTCAAAGTGGGGCCTTAAACGGATATGATGTATATCTCAAGAGCGGAATCACATGGACAGGACTATCATCAAATAAAAATTCGTTTCGTTACACTCAGTCTGGATTTACATTTGATTCTAACAAAGGCCCCTTGATTGAGGAAAATGGCGTAATTGACATTTATTACGTTCTTGGTTTCCTCATTTCCAAAGTTGGCAAGCTCTTTATCTCTCTGCTTAATTCGACCATTTCTTTGCAAAATGGAGATATAGATAAACTCCCTATTATCATGGGCACGGCAGAAGAAAATGAGCGTATCAATGAATGTGTGGAACAAAACATTCAGGAAAGCAAAGCCGACTGGGACGCGTTTGAAACGTCATGGGATTTCAAGCGTCATCCGCTGTTACCCAAACGGGACGAAAAACAGGAAGGGGAATCATAATTATGACTTTACGTCAGGAAGCCTATGAAAAAATCGCCGCGTTGCCGGATAACGGTATCCGGCTTGTGATTGCGCTGGCGGATGAAATTCTGAAGCAGTCCGCCCCGCAATCCGCCCCCGACAGCGACGCCGACGAGAAACGCGCCGCGTTCCTGAATATCATGGAATACGGGCGTCAACATCCTTTTCCGAAGGATTTCGACTGGGAAAAAGCGCGGGAGGAGGCCATGATTGAAAAGTATGGACGTTTTGATTGATACGAATGTTATCCTGAACGCGTTGACGCAAAGGGATGACCCTTTCAAAGAATCCTCTATCCGCGTTATGGAGCTTTGCGGTTCCGGCGCGTTAAACGGATATATGGCTTTCCATTCCCTGTCAACTATCTGGTATCTTATCCGAAAAGCGCGTTCCGACGCGGATACGCGGTACTTGCTTGAAAATGCCTGCAAAATCCTGAAAATCGCTGTCGCCACGCGGGAACAGGTCATGGACGCGATAGCGGATACGGCTTTCCGCGATTTTGAGGACTGTCTACAGGATAAATGCGCGCAGAACGTCGGCGCGGACTATCTGGTGACGTGCAACATCCGGGATTTCCGCCACGCGCAAACCCGCGCCGTGACGCCGGATGAAATGCTGGATATTCTGGGCGCGTAAAGGAGAATGAAAAGCTATGGCGACGCTGATTTCAGAGCGGTACAGGGAATGGGAATCCGAATGCGAAGCGCGATTCCGCCAGTTGAAAGCCAACGAGGAGAAATTAAACCGTATTTTCATTGACATTTACGGCTTACAGGGCGAATTGACGCCGGAAGTGGAGGACAGAGACGTAACCGTCCGCCGCGCCGATTTGAAGCGCGAAATCCGCTCCCTGATTTCCTACGCCGTGGGCTGTATGTTCGGGCGCTATTCGCTGGACGTGGACGGGTTAGCCTACGCCGGGGGCGCGTGGGACGCGTCGAGATACGTCACGTTTCAGCCTGTCGCCGACAACATTTTGCCGTTCACGGACGAGAATTATTTGCCGGACGAGGACATCATCACGCGGTTTTGCATATGGCTCACAGCGGCCTACGGCGCGGAGACGTTGGAGCGAAACCTGTCGTTTATCGCCGACGCGCTGGGCAATCCGGGCCGGACGCCCCGCGAAACTGTCCGCGCCTATTTCCTCAACGACTTTTTCAATGACCATTGCGCGACGTACTCCGTGACGGGTTCCGGGAAGCGTCCGATTTACTGGCTGTTCGATTCCGGCAAACAAAACGGCTTCAAGGCGTTGATTTATATTCACCGTTACGACGCCGATACGGTTGGCGCTCTGCGCGTGGACTATCTGCACCGTATGCAGCGGATATACGCGAGCGAAATGGAGCGTATGCGGGACATGGAGGAAAGCAGTCAGGACGCCCGCGAGAAGGCGTCGGCGGCGAAACGGAAAGAGAAGCTGTCGCGGCAGTTGAAAGAGTGCCGGGAGTACGACGAAAAAATCGGACATCTGGCGTTGTCGCGGATTGCGCTGGATTTGGACGACGGCGTAAAGGCGAACTACCGCAAACTCCAAACCGCCCGCGACGGCAAGTTTTATGAAGTCCTTGCGAACTCGAAAAACATCATGTCGAAGGAAAAGTGAGGAGGCGCGGATATGGCGGTTTATACGTTGGAGGAAATCGCCGAGCGCGTGGCGCCGGTTGCGGCGGAATACCGCCTTCCGGCGGTCTATCTGTTCGGCTCCTATGCGCGTGGGGAGGCTGACGAGGAAAGCGACGTGGATTTGCTGGTGGATTTGACCGGGACGCAGGTCAAGGGGTTATTTTCCATGACTTCCCCGTGGTCTTTGGGCGGACTGTACAGCGATTTGGAAGCGGCGTTAGGAAAGCGGATTGACCTTTTGACGGTCGGAGCGTTGGAGAAACCGGAGGATAAGTTCGGACGTGACCGCTTCCGCGACGCGATTTTGAAAGAGAGAGCGCTGATTTATGGAACGCGGGAGGATATTGCATGGCGGAACTGAATCTGAATCAAATTGAGGAGCGTCTGAACGCGGAATTTACGGGCGAGGGCCGGACGCTGGTGTTCTGGTACGACGACCGCGGCGAATTTGCGGAAGATGTCGCGTCCATAAAACTGTCCGGCGCGGAAATTTTCTATCTGAAACCGGATAACCAGTTTTACGCCAAGTATTTTCTGGAATACGCGAACCCCGCGACGAATTATCTGATTTACGCGCCGTTCCCCAAGCCGCGCCCGGAGGACAATCATTTAGAGGATACGCTTCTCTATTCCAAGCGCTTTTACGCCGACCGCGCCGCCCTCTTATGCGCCGATTTGGGCGTTGACGAACGCTATAAGCCCGTGATGGAACGCCATATCGACTATTTCCGGGAGAAAAACCGTCTGCGCCGTTTTTACGACGTGGAGATTGACGCCTACGACGAGGAGACGATTACCGTCGGGCTGATGAGCGCGATTTGCCGCCTGAAAGTCTGTTCATTTGAGGAAGTTGTGCGGGCGGTTCTCATGGAGGGAACGTCGGAGAATCCGGTGACGGAGGGAACGCTGTCGGAGAATCCGTTCCTGACGGAAATGGAAAAGTACGGCCTCGC
>JAFSOM010000382.1 GCA_017447005.1 Oscillibacter sp. | reverse complement strand
GCGTATTCCGGCTTGACAAGCCGCCTGACCGGGTATCCCTCCTCTCACCGCCCGAATCATACCACATGGGCGTGGAGTGACACAAGGCTGTTTTCTGGCCTCAACACCCTGTTCCGTTGCCACTAATTGTTAAATTTCTGTTAATGCGTTCAATTCGCTTGACGCAAAGCAGTCCCTTGTGCGACAATAAAGTTACCGAAAACCATAAAAATGACCGGAAGATGGGAAGAATTTCGGTGAAAAGTTATGGTTCGGCAACGTCAAAAAGGGAGTGAAACGATTATGGATTACGGGAAGATGATGAATGCGGCGAAGGATACTTCGGTCGTTGCGGAGACGGCTGTTGGCCTGAACGAAACCGCCATCCGGAGTATGTTCCGCAGTTACGTGGAAGGCACGGGCGGCAGACCCAGACACACGAAAGAGGCGTATCTGGAAGCTGGGAAGTACAACGCGTTCGTGACCGGGGCGATTTCCGGAAACGGTCGCCTTCAGGAAGAACTCTACCAGCGAATGATGAACTGCGCGGTAGAATACGAGGAAAGCGGATTTGTCGCCGGTGTGCGCTTCGCTCTCCGCCTCCCTCCTGAGATTCAGGCCTCTCTCATCGCTGGCAATCCCACCACCCACCTCGAAACGGAAGCGGCTTTCAAACAGCCTACAAGCGGCGCACAGAAAGGCAATTCCGGGACGCCTCCCAAAGACACGCTCAATGACGGCGTTCCTGCCGCGAGTGCAGACGACCATTTCCTCCAAACAGATTGCCGAATTTTTCGAGACATCGAACGCGAAAGTCGTGAACCGGATTGAGGAGATGATTCTTCCGCGTCTGGACGAACAGAGCAAGCGCTTCTTCCGGATGGAAGTTGAGCGCACCGCGCAACACCGCAGATACAAGGTCTATTACATGAACAAGGCGGCGTGTGACCTGTACTTGGCGGAAATCGAAACCCATAAGAAGTACGTCAACATCGCCGGAGGCATTGTGAAAATGCGCGAACTGATGAAGACCGTGTTCCCCAGTTGCGGTTGACGATTTCTGATAAACAGCAAGCGAACCCTGTCAGGGATGATTTTCTGACAGGGTTTTATTGAGGAAAGGAGCGATGTCATGAGCTACATTCCTGATTGCAGAACGGATGAAGCGTACAACGAGCAGTATCTGAAAGAGGATGACGCGGAGTTCGTGCGCGGCTATGACTGGTGCGCGGAACGGGCTGTCGAAAACGCGTTCGATAATCTGGACGCTTGGGAGCCTGATTTGGATGTGAGGCCGTCCGACATCAAGAAAGTTGTGGAAGCGTTCAAGCCGTTTCTGCTGGACTGGATTGAGACAGGCCGCAACGAGCTGATTACGTCCATGATTGACAACATGAGCGTGGAGGAGTACCAGTCGATTGCGATGCGCAGGGGCGCTCCGCGACGGACAAGCGATGAGTGCTCCGGCCTGTCTCACAGGACGCCTCCGCCCGCACAGAACACTGCGAAGCGCACGAATGCCGACGCCGACATGAAACATGAGAGCGCGATTCACGGCGTTCCGACCTGCGAACTGGTGACGGACTTGCGGACGCGAGAAGGCGTGGAAACCACGGTCGTGGAAGCGTATGTCGAAACCTCCATTCGCGCAAGCGGCCCCGCTATCGTCCTGAACGTGACGGATTGAAAAAGGAGAGTCGAATCATGAACAAGAAACGAATGTTACGGAAATTCGCGTCGCTGGCTCTGTGCGCAACGCTGGCGCTTCATATTTGCGGCTGGCTGTCTCCCGCCTATGCCGCTGGCGAAAGCCAGACGGTCTACACTTTCGGCGAGGTCAACGGCCCGTGGCCTGACCTTGCCAAGCGGCACGAGGAGGAAGTAAAACAGCGCAAGAAGGAGCGGAAGAAAGCCGCGCAGAAACAGGTCATGCAGGAAAAGGCGGCTATGAAGAAAGCCGCACGAGAGGCACGGGAACGCGAAGCGAGGGAAAAAGCCGCGAAGAAGAATGCCGAGGAAGGAAATACCCAGTGAACCGCGCTGAGATTCTGGAGAAGGCGCGTTCCTGTGTCTGCGGGGAACGCCAGACGGACTACGGGACGCCAGGGGACAGCTTCAAGACGATTGCCGCCTTGTGGAGCGCGTACACCGGGCATGATTGCAGTCCCATTGATGTCGCCATGATGATGAGCCTTCTGAAAATCGCCCGGATTAAGGCGGGCAGAGCGACGGAAGATTCCTTCGTTGACTTGGCTGGCTATGCGGCCTGCGGCGGGGAAATCGCCACAGAACGGGGAAACGAAAATTGGAAGCCCACGTTTAGCTGAAAGCGGTGATGGACATGGACGCGGCGTTACGACGGCGTTTGGAGGACAGACTACAGCGAAAGTTCGGCATTCATGCGGTTCTGCACAGCAAGTACAATCCCGCGATTCCGGCCTCTGCGGACAGGGAGTATAGGAGGATTGTCAACGCCTATATGGGACTGCTGAAAGAGGCACTGGAAACGGGATTGCCGAAGTTCGCGGAGACCTATCGGCGGGAGCGAAACGCCGAACTCCGCGAGGGCCGACGCAATGACAGCGCGACCGACATTGAATCTTCCGGTTGACGAAGACGCGCTGAAAATGAGCGTCACGATTACGTAGGCCGGACTTGTCAAGCGGCTTTTGAGTGGCCTACAAACGCGTTTTCTCCCAGACAACCCCACACCCACCCAAAACAGTAAGAAGCCTCCAATCAACCACACCGAACCCATACGGGGTCAAATGAAAGCACCAAATCTATGTGTACGGAGCGGACGCGTTGCGCGTTCGCTCTTTTGTGATACGAGGAGGGATGC
>JAFSOM010000381.1 GCA_017447005.1 Oscillibacter sp. | reverse complement strand
CCGCTTGCTCAAAATAACCTCGAGCCTTAGGGTAATCCTTTTTTACGCCATTTCCATTTTCATAGGACAAACCCAGATTATACAGTGCGTATACGTTTCCTTTTGCCGCCGCTTGTTCGTAATAGTCTAGTGCTTTGGCATAATCTTGCTCTACGCTGTAACCGTATTCATAGAGCCAGCCCAGATTGTTCAACGCATTGGAATTGCCTTTTGCCGCCGCTTGTTCAAAATAATCTCGCGCTTTATCGTAATTTACCTCCACACCGTCTCCCTCATTATAGAGTTCACCTAAAGCATTCAAGGCGTCAATATGGCCTTTTTCTGCCGCCTGTTCGTAGCATTTACGCGCTTTGATGTAATCCTGCTTCACACCATGTTTGCCATGATGGTAACTGTCTCCGCGCTGATAAAGCGTATCGGCGTCCTCATCTGATAAAGGTATGTCGGTATCCATGTGAAATGTGTCGGTAGCAATGTCTTTCGGCTCATCCGGCACAATATCAGGACGCGGAACCACATAGCGCACAGCGTTCATCAAGTCAGATTCCGACGCCGCGCCCATATCAGGTAAGTCTACATGAACCAATGCGGCATATAACGGCTCCATCGGATGAGTGTCAATACATGCCGACAAAAAATAGTTTATCCGCTTTTTATGCCACTCGTTGAAAGCCGCTTCAAATTCTGTCATGCAAAAGCGGGATTGAGAATAGGCTTTAGACCAAATCGCAAGAAAATTGTCAGAGTTTTTGAGAAACTCATTCATTTTCTCTATAAAATTGTCTCCCGGACGAATATCCAACGCCTGAACATACACGGAATAGCCGTTCTTTTTCAGAACATCGGCAATCCATACCGCCCACGCCTTATCCGTTTTCGTGTAGCTGATGAAGAAATCGCGCTTTTCCATGCCGTTCACCCCCGCCATATTCCGCATGATACCACATTTCCCCGCGCAACGCAAGCGGAAAACGTAAATTTCGACATCAGCGCGGCATTCATTTTTTACGGGACGGTTGATTTTTTCGTCGGGGCGTGGTATCATTTCACGGAAAACGCGGAAGGGGGCGGGACGCGTGGAGACGTACAGCGGGGCGGGCAACTGGAAACTGACGGCGCGGCGCGATTCCGGCGGCGTAACGCTGTTGCGCTGTCTGACCTGCGACAAGCGCGCCGCGTTGCCCGATACGCTCTGGGGACTGCCCGTGACGGCGTTAGGCGCCCGCGCCCTGTCGCCCGACGCCCCCGACATCCCCGGCGAACGCGTGGAAATCACCTGCGGCCCCGGCGTCGGCGCGTGGGATAATCAGGCGTTGACGGAATTACAATTCCCGCCCGGATTGCGTGAAATCGGCGACTACGCGCTCTATAACTGCCGCGCTCTGGAGACGTTGCGCCTGTGGGACGGCGTCACGCGCTGGGGTAGCGGCGTACTGGTCAACTGCCGTTCGCTGGAACGCGTGGAGATTGCGCAAGGCGGCGGCGATAACGGCGCGTTGGCGTACTTCGCCGGGGAACTCAACCGCGAACTCGACATTACCGTAACGCGTCCGGCGTCCGGGACTGCGACGCGTCCAAACTCTGACGGCGACATGAAAACCGCGTTCCGGCTGATTTTCCCCGAGTACCGCGAACTTTACGAGGAAAACTGTCCCGCGCACCACTTCGACTACGTCATAGAGGGCGCGGGGTACCCGTACCATCACTGTTTCCGCGAACGGCGGTTGAATCTGGCGGAGTACGACGCGCTATGGGACAAATCGCAAGGCATGGAGCCTATGACGGCGTGTCGGCTGGCATGGTGGCGCGTGCGGTATCCGGCGGAGCTGTCCAGCGCCGCACGGAAACGGTATCTCGCGTTCCTGCAAGCGCGCTTCCGTGACGCGGCGGCATGGCTACTCGCGGAGCGCGACGCCGCCGGACTTGCGTTACTGTTGCGGCTTACGTCGCCCGACCGCGCCGCGCTTTCCGATATATGCGCCCTCGCCCGCGAACAATCCCAAACGGAAGCGTTGGCGTTACTGCTCGACGAACAGCGCAAGCGTTTTCCCGTCCGGGACGCTTCCCGCTTCGCGCTCTGACGCATGGAAATATTATCGTAACCCGCTAAATGTTGCGTACCCCCCCTAAATCCCCCCTTTCAGGGGGGACTTTCCGAAATTTGCGGCGTAATTTTTCTATTTTACGTTTCAAATTTCGTTCCCCCGCCCCTGAAAGGGGAGGGGGACAGGGAGAGGGGTTTTGCAAACGTCCTAATCGCCTGACAGCGCGGAGGAAATATCATGGCTGAATCGCTCGAACGCGTCGGGGAGGAACTGCTTTTCGCGGCGCGGAATGAACTTTATCTAAACCTGCCCTATCTCGACGCGGCCTTATGCGCGTTACGCTTCGCCCCCGGCGATACGCTTTCCCTTGCCACGGACGGCGAAACGCTCTATTATTATCCCGCGTACCTCGCCGACCGTTACTTGAGAAGTCCGGCGCTCGTCAACCGCGCCTATCTGCACGTCGTACTGCACTGTATGCTACGGCACTTGGGCAAGCGGCGCGGGAAAATCGCGGAACTGTGGGACGTGGCCTGTGACGCCGCCGTAGAGAGTATCCTTGACGGCTTGGAGTACGTCTGTCTGCGTAGCGGAAGCGTCCCGGCGCGGCAAAAGTTTTACGGCGAATGCCGTCAGGAAATGAAAGTTCTGACGGCGGAGGGAATTTATCGGCATTTATTGCGCCGCGACTTGTCGCCGTTTGAACTCGGCGCGTTGCAAAAACAGTTTTTCGTGGACGAGCACAACCTCTGGGAGCGTGACGCCGAAAATCAACGACAGGATGAACGCTGGAAGGACATTTCGGAAAAGACGCGCACGGGTATGGAAACCGTACTGGCGGGGCAAGCCGTCGGCGGCGAAACGATTCTGGAACAGGTACGGGCGGCGGTACGGGATGATGTGGATTACCGGGCGTTTCTGCGTCGGTTCGCCGTCCCGCGTGAGGTGTTGGCCCTTGACGGCAACGCCTTCGACCCCGTATTCTATACTTACGGCTTGCGTCTGTACGGGAATCTGCCGCTTGTGGAGCCTGTGGAGACCCGCGAGGAACGCCGTATTGAAGATTTTGTGATAGCGCTTGACACGTCCATGTCCACATCAGGCGAACTCGTGCGGGAGTTTCTGGCGTGCACTTACGCCATCCTGCGTAGCGCCGATACGTTTACGCGGAAAGTCAATATCCGCGTGTTGCAGTGCGATGACCGTATCCGTATGGACACGCAGATAACCAGTCTGGACGAACTGCGGGAGTGCATGGAAAACTTTCAGCTATCGGGCGGGAGCGCGACGGATTTCAGGCCCGTGTTCGAGTACGTGGAGAAACTGCGTAAGGAAGGGGTGTTTCAGTCTCTGCGCGGACTGGTCTACTTTACGGACGGCATGGGGATTTATCCGGCGTGGCGTCCGCCGTATGAGACGGCGTTCGTACTGCTGGAAGAGCCGCCGTTATCGGTGACAATGCCGCCGTGGGCGATACGCCTGATTCTGACGCTTCCGGGACTGGAACGCGCCGTACAGGAGGCCTCCGAACTCGACGACTTCCCCGCCGACGCTATGCCCGAATTGTAAAGGGCAACGTTTCCGTATAAAAATTACGGCGCGAACCTCAACCGAAAGCCGGGTAAGATTCGCGCTTAGTTTGCGGGATAAGACGCGGGAAATAGGTCACGCGTCAATCTTCATTTTCCAGAATGTGCTCGCATGAAATCCTCAAAGCCGGGTATATCATGAATCAGCGTATCCCACACTGCGGCAACGTCAAAAGTATCCGTTATGGCTTTCCTCCACTTCACACATCATCAAAACAATCCTTTACTATCCTTGCCCCGGGCAGGATTCGTCGGCGTGGAAATTCGCGGGGAACGCTTCCGGGGGAAGGAGAACGCCGGGGCCGCCCTGCTGGACGCCGTGAAGGAGGCGACCGCTACGGAGCCTGTGCGTATCGGCGCGTACCGAGATTTTGCGCTGTCCGCGTATTTTGACGATTTTCAGCGCCGTCCGGTTTTGACGCTGAACGGGGCGATGAGTTATCGTGTGGAGCTTGGAACAGACCCGAAGGAAAGCCTTGTCTGTCTGGACAACGGGCTTGCCCGGATAGCGGAGCGCGTCGAAGCGACGCGGAATCAAACGGTAGAATCTGAACATCACTCATTTGCCGAATCATCTTCCGTTCTTTTGCGATGAAGAATGGAATCCACGCACCACGCGAAACCTTTTGCGCATCGAACGTCGGAATCCCGGAAATGGTTTCCTTCGTTCCATTCAAGGGCGGTCGCAATGCCCTGACTTCCCAATAATTCATATTGGGCGCGAATGCGGTCGCCAACAGTGGACATGACCCTGTTTTTCGTTTTTTCCTCCCGGTCGCCGAGACTCAGGTAAATGCAACGCGTTTTGGGAATATGGCGCTCCGCGTATTCCATCCAGCCCGGAAACCATACGGACGGCGACGCGGCGGCAATCGCTGAAAAAGTGTCCGTCTGATAAGCGCTCCAGAGCGCGAAGAGCGCCGCGAGCGAATAGCCGCCGAGAATGACCGGAATATGTTCCGGGAGTTTCCAGCGTTCGATAACCTCTGGGAGCAGAACGCGTTCCGCAAAAGCAAGCGTCCGCGGGGCGTCGCGGCCGAACCCTTGCGAACCGAATGCGGGCGGGGCGTCCCACGGAGACAGTTCCCGGTTCCAGTCCTCAATTTTGAACGCCGCCAGCGCGAACGGAATGTTCATTTCGGCAATCAAAGCGGCCTCACGCTCCAAGCCATCCAAATCGTGTTCGTCAACGGGTTGGAGCAATAAAAACTGCGGCTCTCCGAACGAAATTATATCGCAACGCCCGCCGCCGATTTCATGCGATTCTTTCGTCATACAACATCCCTCTTAACCAAATCTGGCCTCCCGCAGAGGCTTTTCCCAGAACACTTTCCCGCCCGCGCTTTCCGCGAGACGGTCAATACAGGTTCTAATGTTCTCAACATAAACCTGTTCCCGTTTTTTTGACCTTCTTCCGGAGCCGTCATACAACACGCCGCTGTAATGCGCGTCATAAGAAACCGCGAAATCGTCTTCGCTGTTATGCGGGAAAAACGTAACGGAGGCTTCGTACACGATACGCCCCGCTTCCGACGCGGCTTTCAGCGTAACCAGCGCCGCGTGACGCTCTACGCCGTTCGCCATACATTCCGCCGCGAAATACCGCTCATACGCGTTGACTGTTGCCATATTACGTCGCGTCCTCATCCAGCGTTTCCAGAAGAAAGCTGACCGGGCGAAAGCCGTCATTACAGGAAATCATCGCGGATTTTCTGTTTTTCATCCAGCCGTCATAAAGATTCTCCGCGCCGTAGGACAGAGCCAGAGAAAAAGCATTTGGAATAATGAGATATAGTGGAAAAGTGTCGGAAAATATGCTACAATGACAGCATGAAAGTTAAAAGTTTGAAAAAGGCTCTTCAAGGGGTCAAAGACCCGCGCCGAACGGAATGCGGGAATAT
>JAFSOM010000380.1 GCA_017447005.1 Oscillibacter sp. | reverse complement strand
GTTGGTCAAAGTGTACGTCCCGCCGCTTCCGGTCACGACATCCCACGATTCCGTACTGCCTTGTTTTGTGATATGAAACGCCGCGCCGGGAAGTCCGAGGGAAGTATTGGTCGCATCCACTTTCTTTACGGTTAAGCTGTAGCTTTCCGGCGTGGAGTTATGCTCCACGTTGCCGATGACCACGCTTTGAATCAGTTCCGGGGGATAATTTTCGTTGCCCGCGCCTGTAAACTCGTAAGCGTACACGTCCGCGAGACCCCACGTCTCCGGGCCGAGGGTAAAAATATACTGCGTCGTGTCCCGGAAAGACGTTTCGGAACCCGCCGTACACTCGTCAATGCTTGAGTGGTTTTCCCCTTTCAGACAGTTGAAAACCCACATCAGTTCTTCCGCGCAGTCCTCCACGGGATTGGTAAGCTGGCCTGTTTTATAAAGCCAGATTACCGCTTGAATCCACGCGTTCATATAATAGACGCAAATTTTATAGCAAGTTCAAGAACAATTTTTCAATCAGAATACACTAAATGCCCTTAGTTTGAAAAATTATCGAACTTTTGAAGCGTCTACCTTTTTCACAAAAATCTTTTGTTAGTTACATTCTGGATGGGAAATTTTCTTCTCAAGCGTACTTAGAAGGTTGAAATTTCTCAATCATGTTGTTTTCTGAAACATCCCCAGATTCCAAACGTTTGGACACTTGAACACCCCGGAACACGCTTTTACAATAGAAGCGATTCCGGGGTGTTATGATTCCGCGCAGCGGAAAAGCCGCGCCGCAGGCGTGTTCGACTGTCCGCAAAAGCGGCAGTCCGGGGTATTAGGGACCTCCCTAACAAGCGATTCGGTGAAAACGATATTCCGAATCATTGCTTGCCAACGGGAAGCAATTTGTTTTCCATAATCGGCAACTGAGTTTAATTAGTCCGCATCCAATCCAACTCATTGCTTACCGCATCGCGGCTATACCAGATGATAGTCTTGCCAACGCCCAGCCATTCAAAGACTGCCTGCCGTTTTTCATCGTCCCATTTCTCCATCTCCGGAAAAAGGTCGTATGCGGTTTCCATGATTTGCAGTCCCTTACTGCCGCTGATAGCGGAGCCTTGGCCCGTTTCATCATCTTCCGTTTCATCCAATGCGTCCGTTTCTTTGATTCCCGTAATGCCGCGTGTCCCTGAACGGAGAATCAAAAGGTCGGTCAAGGAGATTTTATACGTCGCGTTCAAAGAGAGCGCCTGACGCATCCACTTCCATCTGCTTTCGGTATCCATTTCGGAATAGCCGTCCGCATAATCACGGAAGGTTTCATACTGCGCGGCCTTTTGAATATCCTCCTTCAGTTGTTCCCGCTGAGTTTCATCCAGACGCCAGTAAGCTGGAGAAGCCAAAGCCGTACCAGTGAGCAATCCCGCGAAGCGGTCTTTGTTGACAGTGTAGTTTTTCGTTTTCATCCAGCGGCTTTTCATTGCGGCTTGCATTTTGTCCGCTTCAAAGCCATCCTTTATCATCTGGCGATAAAGAGTACGGTAATCTTCCGGCGCATCCTTTCCGTTCGCATCCGCGTATAATTTCCGATTCCCCGTTTCAAAGAGCAGGTCATAATATTCCCTCGAGTCTTTTTTCGGGTCGGCGGTCAAATGAAGATATAGATAATCTCCCAAGACGCGCCCTTTTGAGATATCGCCTGTAACGACGCTCTCCACTAAAGTGACGGACCATTGAGACATTCCCCGGAGAATGTTCGTCAGGTTTTTGACGGGGAAACCTGTAAGCAACTGAGCAATTCCACTTCCGGCTTTCAAAACCTTCCCTATCAGATTCTGCCAGCTTACTTTTCCCTCGTCATCCTCAAGTCCCTGACGGACATTATGGGCAAAGGAAACAACAGCGGCAATCGCTCCGCTGGTCTGGTTATAAACTGTCTCGGCCTCGTCAAAGACAGCGGCGCCAACGCCATAGAAAGTCTCATTGAAGAACGGCTCTTTATCCAGAGACTTCAATATACGGTCCGAAAGCGCGGCAAACGCGGAAACGATGTCTCCCAAATAAGCCACCATGCCGGGGAACAGTCCGACCGTATCCAGCGCGATTCGTTTTCCCACGCTGGGCAAAGAAAGTTTCCCTTCCTCATTCCGGTATCTGTCATCCTTCCTGAAAAGCAGTCCCCAACCGAACCGGATGAACGCGGCCATTAGCGACGCGGCGAATTGAGAAGTCACAGCATTGGCCAGTTTAACATTCGCCGTATGCAAAGCCGCTTTCGTGTCAGCGTCTTTTATCACGGCATACTCTCTAATCCTCGCGTTCCGTTCCCCGATAGCGTCATACAGAATGTTGAAGTTCTGATACATCTGGGTTTTGAACATATTGGTCATACGAACAAGCTCATTGTCGGAACGGAGAATCTGCGAACGCTCCATAGTTCCGTAGCTGGGTTGAGTCAGTTCGATGACGTTATTGTACGTCTCCGCTACAGCCTTGTAGAAAGCGCTCTCGCCCTTCATGACTTTCTGCTCGCTGCCTTTGTCGGCGGCAAGCTCCGGCATTGTCTGCTCCACATAATATTCGCAGGCGGACCATAGAAGGGTTGTAGTTCCCACGTCCATCGCCTGAATCCAGTTCGCGCCTTTGGGTAGGCCGGGTTCACGGCTCGTCAGCGTTGCGGCTTCGTGCGTAGTAAAACCTTGAGAACGTTCCCAAAGTCGGGAAGTATAAGCGTTGACGATTTTCAGATTGACGGGTTTCCGTTTCCCTGTTGCGGATTCCTGTAGCGTTTTCAAAAGCGGCGCCCATCCGATAGCGGCGGCGGCTGTCGGGAAAGAAGCTGTTTGTACGGCGGCGGTGGAACCGTTCAGCGTCAATGCGGCTCCCGCAAGATTACTGGTAAGCTCCGATAATACGCGACCAATCTTATCCTGTGATTTTTTCTGTCCGGTCATGTCTTTCATGAGCTTGTCAATATACCTTGTTCCCGCTTCTCCAAGGGATGCGCGGACGGTTTCTCTTACGCTTTCATACTTGGCGTTTTCATTGAGGAAGTCTTGCAGGGATTTGGTTTTCTTCCAGCCGAGAACTTCCCGAAGGACGGACAGCGTATTATCGGTTTCTAATTGAGCCTGTTCACCCGGAAGGGCAAGAGCGGTTTCTCCTTCTCCAGAACGCTGTTCAAATCTGGCGCGAACCTTTTCCGCGCTTTCTTTTCCGTACATACGCTCCACCGCTTGCTCAACGTTTCCACGCGTAACGCGTGACCAGTTCAGGAGTTTGTTCATGTTGCGCACGGGAATGGCAAGGCCGATAAATTTCGCGTGTTGCTCCACCGAATTGAAAGCGGTCAGATTCAAATCGCGCAGAATGACGGCTTTGCCGGATTTGACGCGTTCAAGAGAAAATCCCGGCGTGGACATTGTGCCGTCCGTCTGCATGGTTTCATAATCCACATGATTGAAAGCGTCGTCCGTTTCAATGGGCATATAATTCTCCACGTTGAAAGGCGACCATCCTTTGAGCGTTTCGTGAACCCGCGTCAGTTCCCTTTTGCTCATGGTATCGTAGTAATATGATACCGCGTCGGCGAAGGCTTTCTCCTCGGCGGACATCCCGGAGACAATTCGCGCCACCTCCGCTTTTGTCAGCCGGATACGAACCGCGTGATTGTTCGCGTAAGCCTCCGCGTAATTCTCCTTACGGTAAAACTCATACCCGCCTTTTTCAACAGAGGGAACTTTGAAACCGCCCTGCGTAATATGGCGCATATTGTCATTGTTTTTGCTGTGAAGATACAATCCCATGCGCATACCTTTTGTGATATGCGCCGTTACGGGCTTGTCGCTGAACGCTTCCGCGCCGGGGTCCGTGCCGTGAATTTCAATCAGATTTTCTTTGGCGGCGGCGTCCTTTCCGCTGAATTTTTTCATCAGCGTTTCAATTTTGCGGACAAGTTGCCGCTGTTCCGCCGCCGACATCTGTTTTGTCACGGACGGACTGTTCCCAAGATTGACGGCGAAGCGGTTAAGGATAAGCGCGTAGGCCCGTCGCTTGTAATCGTCCCTGATACGTTCACCCTCTACCAAGTCTTTCACGCTGTTCACAAACGGGTCGTTCTGCGCGTATCCGGTGGCGCGTGTGGCGAAACTGACGGGACGAAGCATTTCCGTGATAAGGCCGTTGGCAAGGAACGGCGTCGCTCCGCGAAGATGTTCCTGAAGCAACGCGGCCTGTAACGCAAGGTCACGCTTATCTCTGGCGTTAATCAACTGGTCAATGGTAGCTTGTGCGTGGTCGAAGGCCATCAGGAACTCGCACACGCGCTGAAGCTGTTCGGGGGACAGTTCCGCCGTCTCGCGCTCCAAATCCTTCATCCGTTCCGTGGTCTGTCTGCGTTGCTTCAAGACTTCCGCGAACGCTTTCGGATTTCGGATGAATCTTTCGCTATAGAGCGGGTTGCGCCCCGGAATGGATTCCCCTTCCTCGTTGGTTCCGCCGTACTCGCTGATTTTCATCCAGAGTTCCGTCATGTTCGCCGCGATGTCCTCCGGGGTAATGCCAAGCGTGTTGTTGGCGATAGCTTCCAGATTTTCATAGATGGCGTTCAAAAGGGTACGGTCGGCCTGTAACATCTTCCGGTTGTTCAGGCGTTTCATGAGACGGTTTAACTGAACCCAGCGTTGACGGTTGATTTGTGCGGCTTCACGCGCTCTGTTCCGTTCTTTGACGCGCTCCTTGTAGGCGTCCATGTTCCGCCTGCTCCGCTCGCGCTCTTTCTCTATGGCTTTCTTTGCGCTCTCCACAGCGGCTTGCGCCCGTCGGCGTCCTTCCTCCACGCCTTTCTGATACGCCGCGCTCCGCGCTGCCTTTTGACGGTCGGCAAACGTGCGGGCGCGTGGGCCTGTGTCCATCGCAACGTCAAGAATGACTTCTCGGCACTTTTCGATAGCGTCCAGCATATCGGCGTTGTGAGGATTGATATACTCCGGCTGAATGTGCTCCAACGCGTCCATTATCTGGTCAAGACAGAGTAGCATTTCCGTTTCGTCCGCCAGATTGGAAGGAAACCATTCCTCGCCGAAACGCTCTGTCCATTCCGACCAATGGCTTTCAATGGACGTTCCGTTTTTGTTTTGGAGCTTGAGTCTGCTCCGGTTGCGTTTCCAGAACTCGGAGAAATTTGTACGCTCCGCAATGGCGGCGCGGTTATAGGACAGCGGCGCTTTTCGGACTTCCTCCCGGATGTCCCGGACAACCTTCATATCCGCGTCGTTGGTCAGGACGCGGGCATGGTTGATAACCTGCGCGGCGAGCGTTCTGGCCATGCCGTTGGCTTGGGAAATCCACTCCGCGACGGCGGCTCTTTCCTCCGCGCCGTTGTCCGCCGACGACCACGCGCCCTCTCCTTCGGGGCCTTTGTTCATGTGCTGGACAAGTTCCAGCACGGCGGGCCGGATGTCCTTCACGTCAAGGGCGCTGTCAAACTGCTTGAGAATGCTTTTGGCGGCTTTGTCCACCTCGCCGATGACAGCGCGACGCGGCGCCTGCTTCGGGTCGGAAAGGCGCGTCTGTTCCTGCCAGAATTTCACGCGTTCCGTCAGTCGCTTGTTTTCTTCGACCAGTTTCCGCAACTGTTCTGAATCTTCCATGCCTTTCAGGGAGTAGTGGAACTGTGAGATAAGACTTTGATTCGGGACGGCGCCAGTCTCAAAGTAGGCGTCAATGTTCCGCAGGATTCTGTCCGCGCTGGTTCCTTTTTCGTAGTTCAGACTGCCAATATAAGAGCCGTCCTCTCCCGCAAAATCCACGACAACCTGTCCGTCCAGAGAACGGAAAAGGCGTCGCAATTCCTTGACCTGCGCGGCGGTCGGGGCTTTCACAAGCTCAATGCCGCCGTTCTGGAGACGGATATTTCCCATACCTTCAAAGGCAATCAGGCCGTCGCTCTGACCGTGGCCATCCGGGAGGAAGTCCAGAACCTCCGAAATTTCCCGGTGGTCTTTGGCGCGTCCCTGCTGGTCGCGGGAGAAGTCCAGCAGTTGCCCGTTGACGGTCAAATATCCGGCGCGTTCAAAGCTGTCAGTGGTTCCGAACGCCTGCGCCGCTTTCTCCGCGTAACGGCTGGCTGTCTCCGGGGTGAACGCCTTGCGGTACTCCGCTTTCGCCGATTCCGCCGCCCGTTCCCTTTGCTCCCGGACAGCTTTCTGCAGGCTGTAGATTTCATCAGACAGGCGTTTCCGCTCATCGAAAATTTCCTGATAGCCGCTTTGCGTTCGCCATTCTGACAGCGCCTGTTGCGCCGCTTTGACTTCCGCGCTGGGATTGAAACGGGAAGGGCTTTTCTTTCTGGCTTCGGTAAAGACCGCGTTGAGGTCTTTGTATTCCTGAGAGGACTGCAAAGCGTTCTGTCGCTCCAACAACTCCTCGTCCCTGTCCGTCAGAGATTGAAGTCGGGTTTCCAGTTCCGTTACGCTTTCCGTACCTTTCAAAGAAAGTTTCGTTTTCCCCTTGCTTTGGGTTCCGGTTTGTGCTATACTATTCGTAGAGGCAGATGCGCCACTTCTATAGCTCTTCTTTTGGTTGGGCTGTACGGCGCGTCTGCTTCTCTCCGTTATGTTGGCGGGCTTTAAGTCAACAATATCATATAGCAACATTTCGCCCCCGGCAGTGCTTCCCACAACGACTTCCGCCGAATAGTCGTTTTTCCCTACACGGAGTTGCACTGTTCCTCTGGCAAAATCGCGGATATTGTCTTTCCGCGTATGCTTCAAGCCTTCATTGACATAATCGCGGGAAGCCAAGAGAATTTCATCCGCATAATTTGTTGCGCGGAACTTATCGGCGTAAGCGTCCTTATCATTATGGGCAAGCCACTGAGTATACTTGGAGAACGTCATTTCGCGGCGGCTTTGGTTATTGATTTTGATTTGACTGTTGCCTACCCGTATGCCGTTCGGGAACTTTTTCAACAGATTGCTTTTGACCGTCCGAACCCAATCCGATTCCGGAACGCCGGAAAGAATATCATCCTGCACTACGACAAAGGGCACATTGTTCGTATCATAATCAATGGAAAAGCGAATGTCGCCGTTCTCCTGCGCAGCCTCCTCCCGGACGTTCTGCGCGGCGGCGTCCAACGCGGCGTCAAAGAGACTCTGCACCGTTCGTACCTGACGTTTCTCCGCGCCTGTGAGTTTGCGCACAAGGTTTACAATGGCGTCGCGGATTTTCTGCAACAGCGTCCGGTTCTGGCGGTTCCGCTCAATGAAGCGTTCCGCCGTGTCGGTGTTGCGCATGATGTCCCCGCCGTAGTCGGCGGCGGCTTCGTCAAGCGCGGCTTCCTCCGTGATGGACAGGCCGCGCATTTCATACGCGCTCCGGATGTCGGCTACGTGCGCCCGGAAGGATTCCTCTGACATAATCGCGTCACGGAAAGCGGCGTAAGTTTCCGGCGCGTCCTGCTGTACGCCGTGCGTCAACTCGTGTCCGAGTATCTTCCAGACAAGAGAATCCTCTTTCGCGCCCTCTTCCAGAAGGGAACGCTCCAGCGTAATGTCGTTGCCGGAAATCTGACCGTTGGCGGCTCCTTCGGCGACGCTGTTCGCAAAGCGGATACGTTTTCCGAGTAATTTCCCCAGCGTGTCAATTTTATCCGCCGTCTTGCCGTCCAGACTGTTGACGCTCTCCGCTGTCACGGCGTCCTCGTAATCCAAACCGGGCGTGACCAATTCCGCCGCCGCTGTCCCACTCGCGGGTTTGGCCACGCGTTCATCAATGGCCTTTTCAACGGAAACGCTGTCAGCGTCTGCGTTTGCGATTTCCGGGGATTGCGGCGTGTTTTCGGAACTTTCCGGGGAGATGTCGGTTTCCTCGATGTGAAAATTTTCTGTCAGAGATGTCCGGGAGGAATTCGACTGTTGCCGCGCTCCCTCCGTGACGCCGGGAAGATAACGTTCAAACGCGTCGGAACCGTCCAGCGTGTCGAGAATGGCCATGTTGAAAAGGCGGTCGAGGTCTACGCCGGACAGTTTCTCCGGCGTGGCCTCCTGCATGAGCGACAGGAACTGCGCTCGCGTCAGGCGGTGTCCGCCAAACAGGACGGTACGCGTCGCGTCACGGTACTGGCCGTAGAACTGCCGTATTTGTTCATCGGTAGCGTCGGGCATACGCGCCCGGATTTCGTTGACGGCTTCCGCGTAGGACACCAGCGGATTCCCCGCCGCGTCAAGGTCAATCCGCTCAATCTGCCTGAAGAAGTCCTGCCGGAACTCGTTGAACAGGTTTTCCCGTTCCGAACGCTCCGCGTCCGTGCGCGTCTGACCGTCTTTCGCGCCCTCATGCAGTTCACGCAACATTTGAATCTGCGAAACGGAAACTCTGTCGGAGGGATTGTCCTGAACATGGCTCAGAATGGCGCGGGCGGCGTATTTCAAAACTTCGTTGTCGCCGTCCTCAATGCCGCTCATAAGTTCCGAGACGGCCTGACCGTTGAGGAAAGAAAGCCGCCCAAGGTCATGGTTGGTGACGGCCTGAACGCCGCCCGCCGCCTGCGCGGACTGCAACCGCTCCGCCAGCGTATGCGCCGGACTGTCAGCGGCAAAGAGCAGTCCCTTTTCAATCTCGTTTTTCACAGCGTCCTGTCCCGCCGCCTGACGGAGATTCCGGCCCGTGTCAACGTAGGAGATATGATTCGAGATAGCGGGCGCGCCGTCCATGAGAATCATGGAGAACGCCACGGAAAGCGCGGCTTCCACGGACTGGTTTACATAGAGTTCCTTGAAAGCCTGCGTTTCCGCGTCCTCACGGGACAGGCCCGTTCCGGTCAGTTCCTGTACGCGGCGGGAAAACGCGGATTTCTCTCCGTTATAGAGACGGTCCCAACTCTGGTCCGCCACGTTGCCGACAACTTCCTCCCACATTTCCGAAGCGGTCTGCGTGGAAATCATTTTTACAATATCCGCTTTGGATAAGTTCCCGGATTTGAGCTTTCCGAGATTCTCAATCCAGCGGGAAGTGGTCATATGCTCCGTCCAGTATTCAATGGCGGCGGAAGCGGTGGCGTTCAAGAACGCGTCGCCGTTGCTCTGGCCTTCCTCCAGATTTCGGTACGCGTCCTGTCCGCCTGCGCTGGCTGACATGGTAACGGTAATAAATTCCGCTAACGCCTGTCCTTGTAGCCCCAACGCCTGACCTGTATAAAGTTGAATCAGATTGGAGACGCCGGAGGAAATGCCGCTGGTGGCCAGCTTCGCAACGTAACGAATATTCGGGTCTTGAATAGAGGAAATTCTGCTGTTCATGCCCTCCTGAAGAGCCTGCGAAAAACGTGGAATTGCATACGCTTCGGAGTTCTTGTCAATGGGAGTATAATTTCCCGTGGCTACGTCTTTGAGAACGTGTCCGGCTGTGGCGAGGTAGCCGGGAATCCCGCCGAAGGCGTTCAACGCTCCGGTGATGGGAACGGCGGCAACATCGGCAAGCGTACTGTTCGCCGTCAAATCTTTGGCAAGCCCCGCTTCCCACTCCGCGTGTTGCTGATTGAGCGACGGTTCCAGCGTTTTGTAATAGTCGCCGACTGCCTGAAAGTCTCCCGCTTTGATATAGGCGTTGAGCGTGTCCCTCTGTTTTTCAGTCAGGAAGCGCATTTTTTCAGGAACCGAGCCGGGGTCTGAACCCTGAAAGTCTTTCGCGGAGTAGGAGTAATCGCCTGTCACAAATGTGGCAATCAAACGCCCATAAGGACTATCGCTCTTTTTCGCGTCGGCAATGCGCGTCTCGTACCGCGACGCTTTTTCAGCGCGTTCTTTTTCCACGCCGGACAGGATGCGTTCGTCAAGATTCAGGGAACGGATATATGCGCCGCGCTCTTTCTCGGACAATCCGCCTTGTGATTCCGGACGCGTCGCTTTCTCGCGCTCCTCCGGAGTCATCAGTCGGAGATACTGCCCGTAACGGGTATTGTCCTCCCTCCCGATATTTTCATTCCCGACCGCCGTTTGGATTCCCCTTGCCGCGCTGGTGTCCCGGACGGAATCGACATAACTTCCAATCTCTTTCGTAAGTCCCCGCCATGCGTGGATGGAGTTGCCGTTTTCCGTGGCGTCCGGCAATTTGGCTTCCAGACCGTAGCCCATGTAGCCATTCCCCCGCTTGGATGTGGGATTCAGCGAGGGCATATATCCGCCGTAACCGGACGGAAGATTTTCGAGGGAAGGCGCGGCTTTGGCGGCGGATGTCGTATTGCGTCCGTTGTAGTAATAGTCCTGCGCCCGGTGAAGCTGTTCGGCGTAGGAATCGGCTTCCGCTATGGTATCGAATTTCCCCAGATATTCCCCGGTTTTGTGATAGCGGTCAATCGCCTGTTCGTCCGTGAGTTTGACCGCTTTCCCAGCGTTGTCAAAAGCTATCGTCGGAACGAGGATTTCCTTCCCGTTCTCGTTGAAGCTCATGCTCTCCACGGTAGCGATTGCGCCGTCGTCATAATGGTACTGCGGCCTGTGATACAGGTCGATGTTGCCCTTGCCGTACTGCCCGATAGCGGCATCGTCCGCCGCATAACTGGAGCTTGCTGGTTGGGACGCCGTTCTTACCTGTCCCATGGCGGGAGACGTGACGGATGGCGCGGACACGATTGAAGAAGAGGTTCCGGTCGTTGTACTGCCCGTTCTTACGAGACGGTTTTTTCGTGTCCAATCCTCAAATTGAGCGGCGTAATCGACGCTCCCTCTTCCTCCGCCTGTAACGGACGGCGTAACGGTTGAAGAAGGGAGCGTTGCCAGAGTGGGCGCACTCGTCGCGCTGAGACGATTTTTCCGTGTCCATTCCTCAAATTGGGCGGCGTAATCAACACTCACGCGGCTTCATCTCCTCTCATGGCCCGCACATAATCCCGGACATAATCCAAGAAATTACTGTAACCGCTTACAACCGGGTCGTCAATCGTCTTGTCCTTAACCCACGCCAGTCTCCGACTGTTCCATTGGGAAGAATTCATCAATCCGGACGCAGCCGCTTCAAGGCCCATCAGTTTCAGTGCGGATATGGCGTCCTGACGGCTTTTGATGTTATCCACAGGATAAGCGGAAGGATTTTTACGGAAGTACGATTCCCCGTAATAATACTCATAAGCCGTGAGTACATTGGGAGATAAATTCTTCTTTCTAATTTCCGTTTGAACCTGCTCGGCGGTCAGCGTCGGTTTCTTTGCGCTTCCCTTTTCGCTGAGAGAAGCGGCGGACTTTAACGCGCTTGCTTGTTTATTGGCGGTATCGGCCTGCTTATTTTCCAGTTCGACATTAGCCTTCTGCGCTTCCAGCGCGGCGGCGTTCCGGGCGTTGGAGACAATCAGACTGGCGTAATTCTTATCAATCTTCGCTTTCGCAAGCGTGGCGTCGTCCACCATGTAGCCGCTCGACAACGCGGTCATAACGTACTGCCGCAGATTGGACAAATCACTGGACGCTAACTGCTGTTCCGTAACTCCCTGCTGCCATTTGGTATCGGAACGGCTGTCGGCGTACTGACGTTCCGTCATGCCCTGCTGCCATGCCGTATCAGCGCGGCTATCGGCATACTGACGTTCCGCCATGCCTTGTTGCCAGCGGGTATCAGCGCGGCTGTCGGCGTACTGTTTCTCTTGAAAACCTTTCTGCCACGCGGCGTCCTCGCGGCTGTCGTCATACTGCCGTTGCTGGAAATTAAAGTTCCGCTCGTCGCGGGCGTCAAGAACCGCGTCGCGTCCCTGCTGATAGCCGAAAGCGCGGTCGGATTCAAAGACGGAACGGTTATAATTCCGTTCGTCGACTTCCTTCTGATACGCGAAGGACTGTTCCCATTGATACTGCGACAAATCTAACTGGCGAAGCTGGAAGTTATAAGAAGCGAGCCACTGGTCTAAAGCGGCGTTGAACTGGTCAACGCTGGCGTTGTAGTCCATGGCCCACTGTTCCAGCGCCGACAAGCGGGAGATGTACTCCTGATTTAACTGAAGGATTTCCTGCGACTTCTGAAACTCCCCGTCAGCGCGGAGTTCGGCAATCTGTCGGGCGGTGTCGTTCGCCAGTTTCGTCTGGGCGCTGTTGACCGTCACGCGGGCCTGCATGGCGGCGTTTTGGATAGAACTGTACTGCTCCGCTCCAATTCCGCCCCGGTCGCCGCGCATGGCGTCGTACAGGGCGCGGTTGTCGAGAGCGCGTCTCTCATCCGCGTCAATCTGATTGCGTTGCGTTTGATACCGCTCCTTGGCGTCCTCCTGAACGCGGGCAAGCTCATTAACGCCTTGTGTCACGCCCCGGTCAATCCGGGATTCGGACTGTTCCCTCGCGCTGTTGAGCCAGTCGTCCAGATACCCCCGGAAAGTTCCGGTATCCACGTAGGAACGCCGATTGTTTTCAACCGTCCGGGCGGCCTGCTGGGAAAGCGCGGCGGAATCCGCCGACTGCGGAAGCGTCCTCTGCGCGGGCTGTTGCGGTTGCGCGGACGGTTGCGCCGCTTGGGGCGTCTGCGACGCGCCGACGCCGGACTGGTTCCCGGAAACATAGTTTTGCGCGGCGGTTCCGTACTGGTCATTGGCGCCGATTCCTCTCGCGTCGTAATGCGCCTGATTCGCGGCGATTTTCTCGTTGCGCTCCGCGTTGAGTTGCGCCACGGTTTCCTTTGGCGCTCCGGACGCAATCGCCGCGTCGATTTCCTTGGCGTAGTCCCTGTTCGGGTCGTAAGCCATAACGCGCCTCCTTATCCTGTCCAGCGGGCTTTGCGCTTCCGGACATCCACATGGGTAAACGTTGCGTAACGCCCGATTCCGCCCGTGTCCGGCAGAAGCGTTTCCGCGTAATCGGCGACGGCGGACGGCGTAACGCCGCTGACGACAATATCCGCCGCCGTTCCTTTCAAGTGCTGGCTGTTCGTCACGCCGCCCACTTTCGCGTTATAGTAACGGGTTCTGTAGCCGCTGTTGATACGGACGGACTTTCCAAAATGGTCCCGGATACGCTGGAGAACATGGACAAGGCGAAGGTCTATGATAATCTTATCGGAACCGTCGCGGCAGGCGAACTCTCTCACCTGAAAATCCGGGGAAAGGTACGCGCTCCCGTCTTTGCGTAAGCTGTAGCATACGATTCTTCCGGTCATGTTCCGTCCTCCGCGCTGTCCGCGTCGCGCCGTTCGCCGTCAGACGCGCCGTCCGTTTCGGCGCCGTCCGTTTCGTTCCGCTCCGGGGCGGAGACGTACTGTTGCGGGTCAGGGACGTAACGCTGGCTGTCCGCGTCGCTGTCCGGGCCGGAAAGCGCGTCCCCGGCCTGCTCCGCCGCCTGTCCCGCGATTTTCACGACCTTGCGCAGCCACGCCGGAATGGGCGCGCCCAGCAGCGCGGCGTTCTCAATGATACTGCCCGTTTCCGTAATCGAATATCCCGCCATCACAACGGGCATACACACGGAATTGTAAACGAAGGGAAACGCAATCAGCCCGGTTTGCTGTACCGTCATCAGCAGAATATCAAGAAGGACGGCGGCAAGGACGACAAAGAGCATACCGCCCTTGTGCCACAGTCCCTCGCGCGCCTTGAGACTGCTCCATTCCCCGTCTTTGACCGCGACCAAAGTTCCGGTAAAGTAGTCGATAATCATCGCCGTCAGCCAGATAAGGGCCAGAATCCCGCGCCAGCCGAGTACGGACGAGACAGTGGCCAGTCCCGCCCACAACACGCCTTCAACGGGCGTCAGTTCTCTGTTCATGGCAAATTCCTCCTAAAATCCGTACACGTCCAGTATGGGGGAAATTTCCGCCGTTGGCTGGGACGCCATTCCGTCCACGCGCCGTTGGTACTCGTTATAGAGAGCCGCGTACTCAAACTCATTATCATTCAAGATGAGCATAGCCGCCGCGTAATAGCAGGCCGCTGTCAGAATTTCCGGCTCTTCGTCTATGTCGTAGGCGTCGAACGGGTCATTAGGCAGACATTCCGGGGTTCGGCAGTAATACTCCACCTCATACTCCGCCCCGTCATCAGGAAGCAGAATCCCGTAATTTCCCAGAAGCCGATAGTTCGCCGTAGGCTGCCAATCCCCGCCGACAATCCGATACACGCCGCCTGTCTTGATTCTCCGACATTCGCCCGGCAGGCCGTACCTTCTCATGGAGCCTTGCTTTACGCCTCCGGTCAACGCGCATGAGCCTTCGATTAGCTTTACCTCCGTCCGGATGCGCAGAACGGCGTCGTTAATCAGGCCGGGAATCCGGCTGATGTAATCGGATTGATTGTTGTAGGCGGGAGAGATTACTTCCCCCGCTATGCTGTACTGGTTAATCAGTTCCAGAACCTTCCGCTTAATTTCAGCGTAAGTCATGATAAGCATACCTCAAAGGCGGCGGGACGCTCTTATCCCGCCGCCGTCATGTCGAAACCGGAAGCGCTCAGGAAGAAAACGCCGTTCCGTGATAGTACGTCGCGCCCACTTTCTGGTTGAGGACAAAGCAGTCGTAAATGACGCGCCCCTCCACGAGCCAGCCGGAAATTCCGGGCGGGTTGTCATGGATTTTGTAGTCCTCCAACTGTTTCGGGGCGCAGGCCGCTTCCGGATGGGTCAGAATGAACGCGCAGCCGGACGGCAGACGGGACGCGGGAACTTTCACGATTTTCACGCCGTCCGCCTCGCCCAGAATGCCCTTGTCAATCATTTCCTTGCTTCGCTGGCTGTCCCGCATAAATGACGAGTCCTGCATCAGCAAATTGGCGAACTTGTAGGAGCAGAAGCACACGCGTCCGCTGTCCGGCACATTCTGGTTGCCAAGGGATTCCTGCCCGTTCAGGAACAGTTCGTAGGCGTTGCTCTTCGTGGCGGCGGTCGCCGCCGTATAGCCCGCAGCGAACGCGGCGCGGGCGACCTTATCCAACACATAGGCGTCGATTTCCGGCACGACCACTTCCCGAATCTCACGCGTCAGGGCGCGTCCGGCGTCCATGACCATCTGCGTCTGGTCCTTGTCGCCCCGGTCAATGATGAACGAGAAAGCGCGGTCTTGCGTGACCGTCAATTCCTGGATATTGTTCTGGAGGTCCGTGGGAACCCCGTAACGGTTCAAGCCGCTTCTTTGGTAATTCCGTAACGCCACCGTGGGAATGCTGTAAACGTTGACGGTCTTAACCCCGTTGAATTTGTAGCGGTTGTTCAGGGCAATGGCGGTCTGGGACGTTCTATAAAAGCGTTCGTCCACCTGTTTCGAGAATACGCTGGCGAGATTCACTGCCATAGGGATTCACTCCTTATCGTTTTTTGAGGACGGCCTTACCAGTCCTCATCCATCATGCCTTGCAGGAACGGGGGAATCGCTTCCTGTTTCGCGCCGTTGCCGGAGACTCCCCGCGCCACGGCGCGAACCGTGTTCGAGGCCTTCTGTTCCATGTCGCGGATTTTCGCCTGCAGTTCCCCAATCGTTTTCCGGTCCTGCGCCCGCTGGTAGCTCATGTAAGCGACCACGGGGTCTCCGCCGTCCATCATGGCTTTTGTGACTTCGGCGGGAATATCCTTCACGTCGGGGAAGGCGCTGTGAAGCTGATTGAGGGCGGCGGCGTAATCCGGATTTCCGGCGTTCCCGGACGGCGTTTCGGCGTCGTCCGTCAGAGAAAACTCCTTCCCGCCCGCCGCGTCCTTCGCCACCAGACGCGCCGCCGCGTCCGACATTCCCGCCGCTTTCTGCTCCGCGTACACCTGACGGAACGTTTCGCGGCCTTTCGCGTCCTGCGTGGAACGGAGAAGCTGTTCGTACATGGCCTTGTAATCCGGCTCCGTCTCTTGCTTCGGCGGTTCCGCGTCCTCCGTGACGCTCTCCGGTTTCGGCTCCGTGTTTTCGGGCGTCTCCGGATTCTCCGCGCCCTTTTCCGCGCCGTCCGGATTCAGGCCGAAAAGCCGATAAAGATTCGCGTCCTCCGGCGACGGCTTTTCGGGATTCTCCGCTTTCTCTCCGTCGTCCGGCTTCCAGTTCGGCGGGAGAATCACGTCCTCGTCAACCCCGGACGCGCCGGAGTCGCCGACAGGCGCCGCGTCCGGCGCCGCCGCGCTGACGGCGGGTTCCGTCCCGGTTACGGCGGTTGCCGTTACGTTGTTTTCATCCATGGGAAAGCTCCTTTCTTATGTCACGGCTCTCGCGCCCATTTCACGCGCCGTCCGTTTAGCCACGCTGTTCATGTTCTCATAATCCGCCGCCATGCTGTTGGGCAGTCCCCGCACGGCTAAGGCTTCCTCAATCGGCCCGCCCTGCGCGGGTTGTCCGCCGCCCCTTCCGGGAGACGCGGGCATATCCGGGACGGCGCTTTTCAACTCGTCCAGCAGTTCCCGCTTCTGGGGAATCAGCTTGTCCGGGACGCGCTCCAGATACTGAATCGCCGTCAGCATACCGTCGCGCCGCAGGTTGTCCAGCGTCTGCGTGACGGCAATCTCGCTGAAGTACGTGGTAGCCCCGACATCCGCCCGGATGGTCAGCCACAGGCTCTTGAACACGGAGAAGTCAAACGCTTTCGGAATCTTCTTTTTAACCGTTTGCGTTATCATTTGTCCGGTCTGCGGGTCACGCGCCACGGAGCCGTCCGGATTCGTCACAACGTCCGTCATTTCCTCCTCGACCAGAACCGGGCGCGTCCCGTAATACGTCCCCATCATGTCAAGCAGAATGCGTCCGATGTCCTCCGCCCACTCGTGAAGCAGGGCGCGGATGTTCTCAAGCGGCACTTCCGCGTTGGTTTGCAAGACCATAATCGCGGACGTGTTGTCCGGTTTGACGTTGCCCATCTGGGCGTCCGTCGCGCCGAGACACTCTTTCGTGTGGGCCATGACCTTATCAATCAGGGCGAAAATCTGACCGGACATATCCGACGCGGGCAGCGTGTAAGCCACGTCCCGGATGCTCATATTGGAAGGCATTTTCTTCGCGTCGATTCCGATAGCCTCCCCGACCGCGTTGCTCCATAACGGAAGAATCGCCTTGTTATAAACGACCTTCGGGTACGCCATCAACTGAACGCAGCGCAAAGCGGAAGCGAACATCCGGTTAATGAAAATCTGGTTGGGAATCAGCCCGGTGACAAGGGCGCGTCCGTGGTACTGATTTTTCTGCTCCTCCCAGTTTCCCCACGCAACCGGATAAACCGAAAGCCCCGTGTCCACGTCCTCATAAATGACGGCTGTCCTTGTCGCTTTCGTAACGCGGACGGAAGTTACTTTCCGTTTTCTCGGAACGCCGTCCGCGCCCGTTTCCGTCACTTCCTTTTCCGCCTTGGTATAAAGCAGAACATAAAGCGCCTGTCCGCTGTCGTCGTCCGCGGGCATTTCCGTCTGAGCGCCGACGCCGATAAAATCCCGCGTCTCCATATCGGGCTGAAAGGCTCCGGCGTCGGAGGACGCGTCGCCGTAAATCTGACGGTTACGCCGGACGCGGCTTGCTTCCGCTTTCAGATTCTCCACGGAATCCCGGCCCACGAGCAGAATGTACGGCTGATTCTCCACGTTCCGGTCGTGCGGGTTTCCGAAAATGACGTTGATTCCGTCCACCAGTTCCATCCGGATTTCCCCGCGCCGCTCTCCGCCGAGCATACCGCCGTAGGGAACGGCGTCCGGGTCAAACCAGAAATGGGCGCAATAGTCCCCGGTCTGCGCCCCGTCAATCAGGGCGCGGCGGACATGGTACTCGAACTTGAGCTTTTCCAGAAGGTTCAGCACTTCCGCGTTGGCGAACACGGACGCGTCCTCCCCGGTGTCGGCCATGATTCCCGCGCCGTAATGGGCCAGCGCGTCAAAGCGGATTGTGACGCCGGAAGAGGTCAGGGACGCTATGAACAACTGGGAAACGCGCTTGAGGATATTGAACGTGGGCTTGAGCAGTTCGCGCATGGCGGGCGTGTCGGGAAGGTTAATCCACTGGTTCCCCGCGTAAAATTCCGTGTTTGTCTTTACGGTGTCGTACTGGTTCGGCGTCAGGCTGTTATTGTAAGCCCGTCCCTCCTCGTAAAGTTTCCACGCCTTTGTCCACGAGTTTTCCATCACGTCTCAATCCTTCCCTCCCTGTTCAATCCGTAAGCGGTCTCGACGGAGTAACTCATCAGCTTCTGGAAAGCGTCGTCCTCCGCTTCCGCCCGCCGCGTCTCTCTTTCGTCCGGGCTTTCCGCTGACGGCTCCTTTGTCCGAGACATCGCTCCGTGCGCTTTCCATCCGGCAAGGAATCCGCCGCCGAAAAGAGCCATACATAACGTTACGCTAATCATTGCGATAAGAAAATCCACGCTCTCGCCCCCGTTCGCTTACCAGAACATATTATCGAACGCGCCGCCGCCGACAATCGCTTCCCGCGCCGTCTCCTCATCCTCATACCGCCGCAGTTCCTCCTCGGACGGCGGCGCAACGTCGGGAAAGCGGTCAAGCCAGCGCAAAGCCTGCGTGGAGCTGTCCACCATGTCGTCATGCCGACCGTTCGGGAAAGCCGTCCACTGGTTGAGGTACTCCTGAATCCACGGCGCGTTTCGCGGAAGGAAAACGTGTCCGCTCTCAATCATCGGCGCGACGGCCTGTACGCGGGATTCCTTGCCGCCCTCCGGGTCAACCGGGATACAGTACAGCTCCTGTTGAAGCACGTCTATAATCGCGCTTCCGTTGGCCTTGTCCTCAATCAGCACGGCGTCCGCTTTGGGCCAGCGGCCTTGCGCGGCGCGGATTTCCGTCAGCGTTTGCGTAAACGTGAGATGTTTGTTCACGCAGTCCAGCAGATAGAAGTTCCGGTTTCCGCGTCCCCAGACGGTGACAGCGACAAAATCGTTGTTTTCCCCGCCTTTGAAAGCCGCGTCCACGCTAACGCACAGGGAACGCAAATCAGGCGGCGGCGTGTCGTAAAACTTCCACCACTCCCGAAGAATGAGGTTGCCCTCCTCGGCGCGTGGGCGGCACTGGTACAACGCCATCCACGCCCGCTGTCCTCCAGTCGGGTCACGCAGATAGGCCCGCTTGAACTGCCGCAGCCATTTCGCGTCCTTACCGAGTTCCGGGCACAGCGGCTCCCCGGCCTGACGCCCCAGCGGGTCCGGCTCGCTTTCGGTCGGCTCCGCTTCCACGGGCAGACGCAGCAGGCGAATATTATCTTCCGTTCGGAGAATCCGCGCCGCCAAATCGTCCTCATGCCACGGCGTCATGATTACGATAACCTTCGCCTTGGCCTGTAAGCGCGACTTTAACGAGTTGAGCCATTCGCCCCACGCCTTGTTTCTGTAGGCGGGACTGTCGGCTTCCTCACGGTTCTTGATGGGGTCGTCTATCACCAGCAGGTCGGCGGGATGTCCCGTAATGCCCGACGTAATGCCCCGGCTGATAAGACGCCCCCTGTGTCCGTCCAGTTCAAATTCGGTGGAACGGTTCATTCCGCCCAGCTTCACGCCGAACAGCGCCGCTCCCCATTGTTGCAGTTTTTCCCGGTTGCGTCTGGAAAACCGCTCCGCGCTTTCCTCGTTGTAGGAGGAAAGAATTATCCGCGTCTCCGGATACTTCATGAGCGTCCAGCTTGGCAGGGATTCCGTGACGGCCATGGACTTGCCGTGCTGAGGAGGAGTCTCCAGCACAAGAATGTCGTAGGCGTTGCCCGTATCGGTTTCCATGAAGCGCTGTATCTCATTGGCGAGAAACGACGAGAAGCGGCTCCGTATCCATCCCTGACCGTGCGCGAGGGCGAGATATTCCTCAAAGCGGCGGCGGGCCAGTTCCCGCCGTACCAACTCCATCCGAATCAGAATCGCTATCCGGGCCAGCGTCCGCTTTTCCATCACAGAAAATCCCCCAGATTGAGACTGATGCCGTCCTGTTTCGCTTCCATGCGGAAAGCCGGAACATCCGGGACGGTTTCGCTTTCCGGCTCTTTGAGGGCGCGTTCCAGTTTCGCCAGCAGTCCGCGCAGCTCCTCATCCGTATAGCGGGAGAAGTCCGCGTTTTCCAGCCCGTCCGGGATGCCGTCCTCTTTCGCGCTGTCCTTCTCAATGGATTGGAAAAACTCATAGACTTTCATAAAGTCGGCAAGTTTGGTCTTGTCGTCGTTCAGGCAAGCGACAATTCCTCTGGCGACGCTCTCCGCGATATTCTGTTCATGGGCGATTTCCAGCAGGCGTTCTTTCAGGTCTTTTTCCGCCATGCCGTCACCTCCCGGAATTGCGGAAAGGGCGGCGGTACGGGCTGACATAACGAAGCTACGACCCCACCCTCCGTTACGCCAGCCTAACCCAGCCGCCCGCACGATTCGCCGAATACGCGACGCGAACCGCCACGACACAGCTCGCTCCGCTCTGATTATCACACGCCATATGGATTCCTCCGCGTCGGAATCGGCGCAGTTCTCAGCGGCTCCGAATCGTTACCGACATTATAGAGCGTCCGAAAGGTTCAAAAACGCCAACTTTCCAAAACCTGAAAGAACTTTAATCCAGCAACCCCATATGACGGGCGGTCAACAGGATAAACGCCCGACGCCACCTTTGGGCGGTACGGACGGAAACATGGCTTTGGATAGCCGCCCCGTCCAGTGTGTACTTCTTATCCCAATAGGAAAGCCGGATAAGGTTTATCCTGTGTTCTCCGTCCGGCAGTTTCTTCGTTTCCTCTATGGCCATACGAACGCCGTCGTACTCCAGCCGTCGCTGGCCTGTCCAGCTTTCGGACGGCGTTTCCGTATCGCGGATTGCGTGGGGATAATCCGTAATACAGGCTTTGACGTATCCCCACCATTTGTACGCGCTCCTCCTCATTGCGTTTCGCCTCCCCGTAATTATTTCGCGCAATGCGGGGAATGCCGTTCCGCCGCTTACGGGATTCCTCCCGGACGCTCCATTATTCGCCGTTCCCGCAATAATCCGAGATAAAAGGCGATGCGCCGCACAAATTCGCCGCGCCATAGTTGGGCCGTTTCCGAGGAAACGCCGCTTCGCGCTATGGCGGACTTCAAAGAAGCGTTCGCGTCGGAGTAGAGCAGACCGATGAACGCTATACGCTCCCGTCCGTCAGGCATATCCATCGTATCCTGTATGGCCAGCCGAACGGCGTGGTATTCCTGTCCGCGCTGTCCCATCAGGCCGCGCTTGGCGATACGCCTGAGAGCCATAATTTCAGTGGGGCGGCGCGGATTCTGCGCAAGGGCGCGGGCTTCCCCGTCCGGCTTGGTCAGCCATTCCCGTATTCCATCCTGTTCCGCGCATTTGACCGGGTAATCACGGATGCAGGACTGAACGTAATTCCACCAGCTCGGCCTGCTCATTGGAATGAACCTCCCTCTTAGCGATACGCTGCGATTTTTGCCGAGCCAGAATCTTTTCCTTATTTTCCTCGTAGTATTTCCGCCTTCTGGCTTTGATTTCCTCAGAGTGAGAAGTTCGATATTTGCGCTGATATTCGCGCATTTTTTCCCGCTTCTTCTCCCGCGTCGCCGCATCCTGTTTTGAACTCAACTCTTTGCGCCGCGCGAGAATCGCTTCACGGTTGACTACGTAATTTTCCCGTTCTTTACGATTGAGTTCCTCTTTATGGTTCACGTAGTATTTCCGGTTAGATTCCTTTCGTGGTTCTGGATTAGCGGCGTATTGTTCGCGGCGTCGTTTTAGATACTCATCATGGGATTTTATTTGAAGCTCCTTGCGCTTTTTCGGATGTTCTGAACGCCTTTTCCGCTTCCTTAGCAGAATTTCATCCCTGTGGAGCTTGTAATATTCCCTGCGCCATAACAGAATTTTCTCTCTACGCCGCTTATACCCCTCCCTGTCGAGTTTCCTGTACTTTTCCGGATTATCCGCACGGCGTTGCTTTCGTCGCGCCATAATCCGTTTCTTGTCGCTCTCGGAATAGGATGCGTACCTCTTGCGGTTTTTCCGGTTAATCTCATCACGATGAGCCAAACGGTAAGCCGTGTTGCGCTCCTTATTGACTTGCGCATACAGACGCTTTTTTTCAAGCAGCTCTTCTCTGAATCTCCGCCGATAGTCGGCTTTCCATTGAAGGACTTTCTTACGATTGGCCCTGTACCACTGTCGATGATACGCATTGAGACGCTCTTTGTGTTTCTTGCGGTAAGTCCGGCTCCATTCGCGCTTTCTTTGCGCTCTCTTCCGTTGCTTCTCTGGCTTGGACTCTTCATGCGCGGCTCTGTCGAAACGCGAAACGGCTGCCCAGTCCGCTCTTGAAAAGGCGTCGTTTTCCATGTTTACGTCGGCTTTGCTCATGGCGGCAAGCTCGCTCCAGTTAAATGCCATTTTACTCCCGCCTTTCCATGAGGTCGCGTTACGGTTATCATAATACATTTCAAGGCTTTTGTTGCGCCAACATGAACAGCCGGACGGAAATTTTACCGTCCGGCTTCGCTGATATTTTGACGTTGCATTCCGCTCTCCCCTGTGATAGAATACGACTTGCTCATGTCGCGCTTCTTTCTGGGGAGAGCCGTTCCGTATGCTTACGGGGCGGCTCTGTTTTCGATTGCGTCGCGCCGTCCGCGTTTCGACGGCTTCGGCTTTTCCCGTTCCTGACGCTTCACCTCACGGAACGTCGGAACCAGTACCTTCCGTTCCCAACGGTCGCAGAAGTCCAGCACCTGTTTTGGAATGGTCAAATGTTTGCCGTTGGCGTACTCGTTGCCGTAACCGTGCAACTGGATACGGCGCGGACGGTTCCCGGTCAAATCCTCGTTAAGCGTGAAGTAACTCCGTTCCGGGCGGCGGTAACGCCGGATAAACACGATAATCTTTCCTTCGGCGTGGTTTTGGGAGTAACTGCCCACGCAGTGATGAAGCGTGTGTCCCTCGTTTATCAAATCGACGGGACAGCGCGGAAGCAACGCGCAATATTCGCCGTCCGTCCACTGTAACGCGCCCCAGCGTTCCAGAATCCGGTCAAATCCCGCCGCGAACTTATTCGTCGCCTTTTCTTCCGCGCTTTCCATAGCGCGGTAAGTCTCTATTATGCGGTCATGCGCCGCCCGCAGATTCTTTGGCCACAGCTCGTCCGGCGTCGGCGTCCGTCTCTCCAGCGTCCTGTCCAGCATGACGCGGTAATCGAACAGCAGACTCATGCCCGTGGACAAGCCCAGTCCGTATTTCCGCGACTGACGCCGGAGATAACGGTCCAACTCCGGTAAATGATAGTCGTCGCCATCCATTACGCAGGAGGAAAAGCGAAACACATTCTGATAGCCGTAGTCCGTCAGATAACTTTGAAACTCCTCCGCGCTGCGTATCGTTCCAAAATACAGCATTTCCTTCCACAGCGAGAGCGTGGCGCAGTCCCAACGCCATACGCGCCCCATACTGGCGGCTTTGCGGCTCATCCTGAGAATATCGCACGGACGGGCGGATTCCCACTTCATGAAAGTTTCCAGCGATTTCGGGAAACGCAGACAGCCCCCGTGGTTTCGTCCGTGATTCCGCGCCTCGGCGTCGATACAGTCGTCAATCGTGAACGTCCAGCCGGATTTGACGATGTTCTCAACGGCGGGATGACGCCGCCAGAACAACAGATACAGCACAGGCTCCGCGCCGCCGTCCCGGACGTAATCCGCCAGTCCGGTTTTCTCCCCGGTTTTTCCGGTCATGTCCGGGACGCTCTTCCACATCCAGCCGCCGACTTTCGTATAATTCACGGCTTCATAACTGTGATACTTCACCTGAAACGGGTCCGACATTCCGCTTAGTTTCTTCCATTTGTTGGAGAGAAACATCAGACCGCCGTAGGCGTAACGGGCGCGTGAGAAGAACATCGGCTTTCCGTCACGGTCAATGACCATCGCCGCGCAGGGATTTGCGTCTCTTCTGTCCACGCCGTCCTGAAACACGGCGCGGGACACCAGCCAGAAGAGAACCGCCGTGTACTCCCCGACATTCTCCACGCTTCCGACCATCAGTTGATAGACGCGTCTGTTCCGGATGCGCGTCCGGCGAATCAGCGTCACATCCTTGCCGCAACGCGGACACGCTATCGTATCGCCTTCCTGAAAATAAACGGTCGTCAGTTCGGAATCGGGAGGGACGCCCTCGTCGTCGTTGTTATAGTTCTCATACAACGTTCCGTCCGGGCCTTCGCTCACGGAGATTTTGCCGTCCTTCGCCCATCCGGTCAGCCACGTTTCCCCGCACTCCGTACAGGCGCAGACCGCGCCCCAGAAGTGACGGTAGCCGTTATGGTACGTGTCCCAATCCTCCGGGTCCATCTCATCTTTCAGCGGTACGGTTTCCTCCACGAGCGCTTCCCTGTGATAAATCAGAAACCCGCCGCCGAACTGGTCTTTGTGTTCTTTCATTATCGCTTTCACCATGCCGTCACGCGGACGTTCCGGGAGCATGGCCATGATTTCGTTCGCGTCCATGTCGGTCTCCTCACAGGAAATCGGACAGGTTCACATGAACGCCGCCGACTTCCGGCGCGGCCTGTGCGGACGTGGGCGCAAGCGTGGACAGGGGCACATCCTCGCCTTCGGCGGGAAGACCGTAAAACTTCCGGAGTACGGCGTCGGCGTCCGCGCCGCCCAAACCGCCGCCGTTGGCTTGGGCGGCTTTGGCGATTGCCTTCTCGAAATTCGTCAGGGACATTTCCGGGTTATCCAAATCCGTGGAAATCAGTTCCGCGTACTGCGGACACTTGCCGAGGAACTCCAGCAGGTGTTCGCCCGTGTGCCAGACGCGGCTATGTTCCTTGCCCTGCTGGTTCCGGATTTTCCGCGTGACTTCCTCTATGATTGCGCTCATACCGCCGCCTCCTTTTTGATTTCCTTCTTGATTGCGTCGCTCAGGGCAATGAGCGCGTTGCCGAGTTTGCCCGCCATCTCCGGGTCTTTCTGAACCAGTTTCAACAGGATGCCGTTCATCTTATTGACAAGCTCCTGCGTCTGATTGTAGTAGGACGTGAAATCGGAAACGGCCTGCGCGTTTTCCGGCGCGACGTTCTTCGCGTTCCGTTCCGCCGCTTTCCGCATTGCGTCCAGTTCCTTACGGAGTTTGCCTTCCGATTCCGCCGCCTTTTGCGCGGCGGCGTTCGCTTCGTCCAATGCGGACTGCATTTCGGCCCGGACTTCCTGACGCGCTTCCTCAATCGCCGCTTCGTCACGCTGCGGTTACACCGCCACGTCTATCGGACGGTTTTTCAGTTCCTTGACTTCCTCCCGCAAAGCGGCGGCTTCGGCTTCGGCCTTTTCAATGACATCGTTCGCGCCCAGCAGTTTGTGTTCCGCTTCTTCGGCGCGTTCCTCCGCCGCCTCTTTCTGACGCTGTTGCAATGCGACCTGCTTCTCCATCGTCAGCCGGGCTTCCTCCGCCGCTTCCGCGTCCGCTCTGGCGGCCTGCGCTTCCAGCCGCGCCGTGTCGCGCTCCCGGATGGCGTCCTGCAATTCGCGGGTACTCATGGACTCCACGTCGTTTTCCTTGACGAACGTCTCCCTCTCATCGGCGGGAACCGCAAGCAACGCCAGCGCCTTCGTGTACGTCAAATGCCCAAACG
>JAFSOM010000379.1 GCA_017447005.1 Oscillibacter sp. | reverse complement strand
TTATGAAGTTCCGGAAACTTGCGGCGTTGTGTCTGTCCGCGCTGTGTCTGCTGTCGCTGGCGGCTTGCGGCGGCAACGCCAACGCGAACGCGTCCGACGGCGTTCGCCGTATGGCCTATGTCGTCTCCGTGCGCGATGAGTACCTCAGTAAGCTGGAAGAGGCCGTCATTGAGGCCGCCGCCAATCATAACGTGGCTATGGAAATTCTTCACGCCGGAGAGGATTCCGTCAAAGTTCGTGACTGCGTCGAGGCCGCCAAAAGTCACGGCAATGACGCCGTGCTCATCAATATGGTCGCCGCCGAGGACGCGTCATCCTGCATTGAGGCCGCCGGAGATATGAAAGTTGTCTTTATCAACCGCGTCCCCGTCGACTACGGTCTGCTCAACGCAAACGTGGCGGCGGTAGCGTCCGACGAGCGCTTGTCCGGGGCCTATCAGGGGCAGTTCCTTGGCGATTACTTCAACTCTATCGGACAAACGGATGTCAGCTACATTCTGCTCCACGGCACGGGCGGACTTGTCCACACGGAACTGAGAACGCAGGGCGCGCTCAACGAGATGGAAGCCGCCGGACTGAACCTCACTTCCGCCGCCGTATTGGAGGCGAATTATGACCGTTACGCCGCCCGCGACGCGATGGCGGATTTGCTCAGTGAGGAACTCGTCACGGAATTTGACTGCATTGTGTCCAACAACGACGCAATGGCCCTTGGCGCGATTATGGCCATGAAAGACGCCGGAATCGACCCGCATTCCGTGCCCATTGTCGGCATTGACGCCACCGCCGACGCCTTACAGGCTATCTCCGACGGGGAAATGATAATGTCCGTCCACCAGAGCGCGGAAATGCAGGCCGACGGCGCGGTGATGGCGGCGTTGAATATGCTTACCGGGAATAACCTCACCAATCAGACCGACTACGAAATTTCCGACGAGAGCGATTATCTGGTCTACGTGCCCTTCGAGCCTGTGACAAGGGAGAACTACGCCGATTTCATGGTCGTCGTCGAGTAAACAACGCCTGGCGCAAAAATAAATTGGCGTGTCCCAAAAGAGACGAACAAAAAGTAAGGCATGACGGCTCTAAATGTGGCATACTGAGACTGTGGAAGAAACAGTATGCCGCAGGAAAGAAGCGCGTCATGTCTTACAGTAACGATGATAACACGTTTCAACGCTGAATACAAGGAGCGTCCGAAGGGAAAAGGCAAATTTACAGAGGAACGTCTGGGAATCGGGTCGGCGTCCATGATGGGGGTTCCCTACGGGATTGCGGGGGAACGGTTTGACATCAGCCGGACGTATTATCACGAGTTGGGAAAGAAAGCGGATTGCGTATTGGAAAATCTGCGCGCGTCGGGACGGACGACGGAACGGGTCATTGTGTTGAACAAAGCGTTCCGGGAACGGCTGGTTGTTGCGCTGACGTGTCGCGGCATGTCCGCGGCGAAGATTCACAGAGTTTGCGGAAGAAGTTTTCGCGTATTCCATTTCCGGCGGAACGGTATGGAATACTCGAAAGGAAGCGGCCGGAAAGCGGAAGCGACGGAAAAGAGCGTGTCGCCGGAAAACGTCAGACATATCGCAACGGACGAGGTCTTCCAAAACGGAGAGCCTGTTCTGACGGGCGTGGATTTGGACGCGGGTATGCGTTCCTTGCGCAAGCCGCGCCGGACAGGAGCGCCGGGACATGGAAAGCGGCGCCGGAAGAAAAGAAAACGCGGGGTCTGAAGCCGGAGTTGAATGTCAGCGACGGAGGGAGCGGACTGGTTAAAGGCGTCCGGGAGGCGTTCCCGGAAATCGAAACGCAACCGGATATTTTCCACGCCCTCCGGGACTTGGGAAGAGAGGTTCGGAGCGTGGAACAGGCGGAAATCCGGCGCTTGTCGAAACTTTTCGAGTTGGAACGCCGCATTCAGAGCGCCAAAACCCGCCTGCCCGCAAAACAGGAATATGACCTGACGCGTCAGAACACGCCTTTGCGCCTGTTACAATCGGATTCCCTCTTACCGCGCCAGCAGTCCGGACGAAAACGTCAACGGTCGTCTCCGGGTTTTCATGAACGCCAGACGCGGCGTTCCCGCGTGGCAACTTCCTTTATATCAGATGTTTCTTAACATGAAAAAGGCGAAGCGTTCCAGACGAGCGGAGCGAATCGGAACGAGCGCTTTGGAGCGTCTGACAGGCCGAAGCCATCCGAATTTTCTTGACGCCCTACTCGGCGACGCTCTGCTTGGCGCTCCGAATTATATCCTCTCCGCTCCATAAATTTTGTTATCGTACCGCTTATCATAAGGGAAAAGAACAACATGACGGAATGACATATTCTGAAAATTCAAATGCCTATAGGGGCATTTTGCGCTTTTGCAGGCTCTTTTCGTTCTGTTCGCTATTTTGCCCCCTTTTTGGGACACGCCAGTTTTTAAAGATTGCGCTGTCAAGTTTACCCTTCCCCCGGTAACGGGAGAAGGTAGCGCGCAGCGCCGGATGAGGGCGAATTTGATTTAGCTTAACGCGAATAGGGACAGGGGAAGGGTAAAGGGTGAATCGAATGAGCAACGCAAGAAGGGACGCTTTACGGCTATTCGCGGCGGTGTGCTGTCTGTTACTGACGGCTTGCGCGGCGCGGCGCGAACAGGTCAGGACGCCGGAAACTTACGAGTTGTATTTTCTCCGCGCCAATCTCAAAGAGGCCGCGGGCGCGGGGGCTTTACAGCCGACGGATTCCGGCATTCCCGTCGACCCCGACGCCGACCCCGCCGAAACCGCCGAAACGTTGCTTTCGGCGCTGTTGCGCGGCCCGGACAGCGACCTCTATCGCAACGCGCTACCGCGTGGAACCGCGCTCAATAGCGTGACGCGGCAGGGCAGTCGGGCCGTCGCGGACTTCTCCGCCCCTTACGGTTCCCTGTCCGGTATCGCCTTGACGCTCGCCGATTACGCCGTCACGCTCACGCTCACGCAGATTCCGGAAATTTCCTTGGTGCGCATTACCGTGGACGGGCAGACGCTCGACTACCGCGACCGCCAATCGTTCACGGCCCGCGACGCGCTTCTGCTCCCCGACGGCGACGTTGTGGGGACGGTCACGGTCTCGCTGTACTTCCCCGACGCGTCCGGGAATCTGGCCGCGGAGGAACGGACGCTCAATCTCTATGAAGGCGACACGCAGGTTGAGGCCGTGACGGAGGCCGTGGAGAGCGGGCCGGATAACCGCGACCTGTCCGAATCGTTCCCGGACGGCTTTTTCGTGCGTTCGGCGTGGCAGGAGGACGCCATTTGCTTTGTCAATCTGTCCTCGGCGCTGTTGGATACGCTCCCGGCGGGCGCGAATTTGTCCACGGCGCTGTTGTCCTTGGATAAGTCCCTACGCTCCCTCGACAACGTGCGGGAAGTGCGCTACCTTGTCGACGGGGAGTTTCTCGACCGTTACGGAAGCGTATCCTTGCGCGAACCCTACGAAACGGCGCCGTGACGCGGCGGACGGAACGACAGCGCGACGCGGCGTAAGGAACGACAGCGTAACGCGGCGGACGGAACGACAGCGTAACGCGGCGGACGGAACGACATCATAACGCGGCGCATGCGACGACAGCGTAACGCGCTAACGGCGAATGCCGGATTTTATGGAATTTTTCCTAAAATCCGGCGTTTTTCGTCGAAATTCGGCGCTTTTTTTCGGGAAAAGTCTTATTCCCTCCCGCGCCGGATATTGCTATAATGCCCATACGCGGACGCGTCCCCGGAGACTGCCGCGACCATTCAGGAGGGATGTTTTATGGATACGTGTCGGGTACAGGTCAGCGAAATGGAGAGCGTGCTGTTACGTCTGCAATGCGTTTACGCCACGCTGACGCTGATTTACCGTCAAAGCCTCTGCAAGCCGCTTTACTGCGCGGCGGATGAGCTGATGCACGTCACCGACGAGTTCGGCGATTTTCTGGAGGAGGCGTTAGCGGCGGAACGCGAGACGGGTTAATGTGAGCGCGACGCGGACGCCGCTTTCCTGTAGGGGGGAGCGGCGTCTTTGTTATGCGCGGCGCGAGGTCGATGTAAAATCATGGCGGGACTTTTGATTTCCGTATGATGGAATGCTTGCAATCTTAATCTTAGTTGCGTTTCTTTCAAATTAGGGAGGTATTTCTATGGATTTTCTTCTCCTCGTTCTCTTCCTGATTTGTCTGCCCAGCATACTGTGCGCAGGAACTATTTCGGAGTTTGGGAATGGCATTATTGCTTTTTTGATTATTATTGCCGTCATTTTGCTCATTGCGGTAATGACTAAGGACTTGCGAAAAAATAATCTTTGCAACTATGGCTTTGGTTGATAATGTGG
>JAFSOM010000378.1 GCA_017447005.1 Oscillibacter sp. | reverse complement strand
GGCGGAACTGTCCGCGTTGCTGAAAGCGTCGGGACTTCCGCTGTACGGCGCGGCCCTGCGTCCGGACGCGAAAGACGTGCGGGACATGGAGCTTTCCCGGTTCGCCGCCGCGATTGCCGCCGCCGTGGTTCTATGGGAGGCCGCCCGGGACGCGTTTCCCGCGCCGTGAGCGCGAAAAACGTATGGATACTCTGTAAATCTAATCTCATTCGCTTTACGCATAACCCCTAAATCCCAATGTCATTCACTTTGCGTATAACCCCCCTAAATCCCCCCTTTCAGGGGGGACGTACCGGAACTTGAAAGCGTTTTCAAGTCCGGCGCCCCCGCCCCTGAAAGGGGAGGGGGACAGGGGGAGGGGGGTTACATTTAGCCGAGCGATTTGAAAACACGTCGAAAGGAGCGGGGACGGGATGGTGTCGGCGTTGAAATACTGGCTTTGGCTGACGCGTCTGCCGGGATTGAGCAATCAATCGCGCTTGCTTCTGTTGCGCCACTTCGGGACGCCGGAAAACGTTTACTTCGCCGAACCGCCGGAATTTCCGCTTGTCGACGGCTTGGAGCGTCAGCAGGCCGCGTTACTCTCGAATCATTCGCTGGACGAGGCCGAACGCATTTTAGACCGCTGTCAAAAGTTAAATCTTCACCTGCTGACGCTTCAGGACGCGAATTATCCCGAACGCCTGCGGAATATTTATGACCCGCCCTGTTTACTCTATGTCAAGGGCCGTCTGCCGCCGCTGGATGAGGAAATTGTCGTCAGCGTCGTGGGGACGCGGAGCTGTACGCCCTACGGGGTATCCTGCGCGGAGGGCATTAGTTACGGTCTGGCCACGGGCGGCGCGATTGTCGCAAGCGGCTTGGCGCGTGGCATTGACTCCGCCGCGATTCGGGGCGCGTTGCTCGGCGGCGGCGTCACAATTGGCGTACTGGGAAACGGGCTGGATGTCGTCTACCCGAAGAATAACGCCGCGCTTTACGAGGATGTCGCCCTGACGGGCGCGTTAATCTCCGAATATCCGCCCGGTACGGGGCCGTTGCCCGGGAATTTCCCGGTACGCAACCGCATTCTGTCCGGTATCGCGGTCGGCGCGCTGGTCGTGGAGGCCCCGTTACGGAGCGGCGCGCTGATTACGGCGTCCCGCGCTCTGGAACAGGGCCGCGACGTGTTCGCCGTCCCGGGGCCGATTGGCGCCTACGCCAGTCAGGGCTGCAACCGCCTGATTCGTGACGGCGCCGCGCTGGTGTCGGACGCCGCCGACATCTTGGAGACATACGAAGCGCGCTTTGCGGACAAACTCAAGAGGCCGAAAGAAATTCCCGTCATCGTTCTTTCGCCGGAAGCGGAGGCGGAACAAACCGTAGCGTCGGGCGGCGCGGAAAGAGGCGTAGCGGCGGACGGCGTCAACCGGGGCGTATCGCCGACAGGCGCGGCGCGGAACGTATCGGCGCCGGACGCGAAAGCCGTACCGGACGGGACGCAACCGGCGGCGGAATCCGGCGCGGCGGAGGAATCCGCGTTGCCCGTGATAAGCGTTGCCGACGGCGACATCTCCCCGGAACAGGCGTTGATTTTGTCGCTCATGGACGCGCAAACGCCCATTTATGTCGACGACCTCATCGAACAAAGCGGACTTTCCGCCCGTCAGGTTTTGTCCGAACTGACGCTGTTGCAGATTGACGGCTATATTTCGGAGCACAGCGGAAAGCGTTACACGCGGCTTATCGAACTGCGCGACGACGCGCTGACGGAATGACGAGAAACCGCAAAAAAATAATTCCGCTTGAACGGTTAGCGCGCTTTTGTCGCCCCCCGGAACGGGGGGAGATGTCGCCGTAAGGCGACAGAGGGGGGAGAACGCCCCCACCCGGCGCTACGTGCCACCCTCCCCCAAAGGGGGAGGGCGCGGACGGCGCAACCTTGCGGACATTTTATTTTTTCGCAAGTCCTAAGAGCGCCGACGGAATGATAAAACGGGCGGATTCCGCCTTTATAATAAGAAACGCGCCCTGTTGGAAGGGCATGGAGGTATGATGTCGGAATGCACAGTCTGGTCATAGTGGAATCCCCGGCGAAGGCGAAAACCATTGAGAAATACTTAGGAAAAGAGTATGAAGTCCGGGCCAGTATGGGACACCTGCGCGACCTGCCCAAGAGCAAACTGGGCGTGGACGTGGAACAGGATTTTGAACCCGTCTATGAACCCATCAAGGGCAAAGAGGAGCTTATCCGGGACTTGAAGAAGGCCGCCGGAAACGCCGATACGGTCTATCTCGCTACCGACCCCGACCGGGAAGGCGAAGCTATCTCGTGGCATTTGAAGCAACTGCTCAATCTGCCCGACGATAAAGCGCGGCGCGTGACGTTCAACGAAATCACGAAAAAAGTCGTGCGCGACGCGATACAGGCCCCGCGTGAGATTGACCTTGCCCTCGTGGACGCGCAACAGACCCGGCGCATTCTCGACCGTCTGGTAGGCTACAAGCTCAGTCCGTTACTGTGGAAGAAAATCCGGCGCGGACTGTCGGCGGGGCGCGTGCAGTCCGTGGCGACGCGCATGGTGGACGACCGCGACGCGGAAATTGAGGCCTTTCAGCCGGAGGAATACTGGGCGCTGGACGTATCGGTAGGACAGAACCCGTTGCCCGCCGGTATGCCCGTACCGGTCAACGTGCGCATAGCGTCCGCACCGGGCAAGGACGCCGACAGCGCCAATAACGCGAATAACGACAATAACCCGACGCAATCCGGCGCCAACAGCACGGACGAAACCGCCGTCAGCAACGCGGGGAACATTGCGCCGCCGTATGATGACCCGACCGCGTTTCCGGCGCATTGGCACGGCCTCGACGGTAAAAAGGGCGAACTTCACAACCGCGCCGACGTGGACGCCGTCATTTCGGAGACTATCGGCAAAGCGTTTGTCGTCACGAAGGTGAAGCGCACGGAGAAGAGCCGTAACCCGGCGCCGCCGTTCACCACGTCCACGCTACAGCAGGACGCGTCGCGCAAGCTGAACATGACGCCCCGGCGTACCATGGCAATCGCGCAACAGCTCTATGAGGGCGTGGAGATTCAAGGCGAAGGCGCCGTAGGCCTCATTACCTATATGCGTACCGACTCTTTGCGCCTGTCGGAAGAGGCGATTTCGGCGGCGCGGGACTTTATCGGCGAACGCTATGGAACGCCGTACTGTCCGGAGAAGCCGCGCCGTTACCGCGC